>JBBIPX010000059.1:0-19500 GCA_037442625.1 Desulfobacteraceae bacterium | reverse complement strand
CATTCGACAGGAGGTCCGATCATGGATATGGTGGTTACTTTCCCTGGAAATAAAAAAGTGGATTCAGCCTATAAGGGATTTACCGTTCAAACCGACCAGCCCGTTTCAGAGGGCGGGGAGAATACGGCGCCGGAGCCGTTTGATCTTTTCCTGGCATCTATCGGCACTTGCGCGGGTATTTACGTTTCCTCTTTTTGCAGGGAACGCCGGATCGACACAACCGATTTGCGGCTGATCCTTGGTTTTCACTCCAACGCGGACTCGGGCATGATAGAGCGGATTGACATCCGGATCATGCTGCCAGCAGGTTTTCCTGAAAAATACAAGGATGCGGTCATCCGGACCGCGGGAATGTGCGCCGTAAAAAAACATCTGTTTTCGCCGCCTCAGTTTCAAATAACCGCGTCCATTCAAGGTTGACCGACATCTGGCGTGCTGAATGCCGGCAGGGAAACGCCGGCCGCAAATTTATTTTATGCGCAACGATGCAAGACAATGATTGAAATGAGATAACCCATGAAAAAGGTATTGATTGTCGACGATGAAAAATCGCTGCTTCTCAGCATCCGGGCAGGTTTTGAGGCCTACAAGGACCGTTTTCAGCTTTACACGGCTGAAAACGGGAAAAAAGCGATAAAAATACTGGAGACGAATGCAATTGATCTGGTGGTCACGGATATCCGGATGCCGGAGATGGACGGATTTGAGCTTCTGGTTTACATGAATTCCCGTTTTCCATCCATACCCGTTCTTGTCATGAGTGCTTACGGCACCCGGGAAATCCAGGGCAAATTCGAATCCATCGGCATCATCGGCTTTTTGGATAAACCGGTTGATTTCGATGATCTGGTCAAAAGCATCGATGAAGGGTTAAAGATGACTTCCCAGGCAGGAACCATGACGGGGTTCTCCGTGGGAAGCTTCCTCCAGCTTATCGAAATGGAGGAAAAAACCTGTCTTCTTGAAGTGAGCGCCAGAGGAAAAAAAGGACTCTTTTATTTTGATCACGGTATTTTGTTTGATGCGGTCAGCGGCAGGCTTATCGGAGAAGAGGCCGCCATAGAGATGATCATGTGGAATCAGGTCTCGCTTTCATTCAAAAACTTACCGGATAAAAAAATCATGAGACGGATCAATTCCGAATTGATGCCCATCATGATGGAGGCTTCAAGACGCAAAGATGAAAAAGCGCAAGAAAATGAGTTTGGCGGCTTTGACGGGAATATTGAGGAAGAGCTCAATTATCTGGAGGAAGAACTCAATTCACTTAAGGGTGGCAATGATCTTTTCGGCGCGGCGGCAGACCAGAAGAGCACCGAGCCGGATTGGCTGACGCCGGAGTGCCCGGGTCCGAATATCCTGCTGACTCCGGAACCCGATAGCGCCCTTTTGCTGACGCCGGATACGGATGATGTCCTGGATTCACTGCTGCCTGCGAAGGAACACCACAGCACCGCCAAACAACCGGTGAAGCAGATTGCGGATATCTTCAAGAAAATGGCGGCGGAACTGCATGGCGGGATGCTGATCGGCCTGATGGACACGGATGGCATTATGATTGCCGAACACAACCCGGCACAAATCCCCTCGGAGGTATTTGCCGCCAAATTTGCCATGGTCATCGGGATCATCGAAAAAACCCTCATGGAATTTGAGGGGGGCGGGGAGTTGAAAGAGGCGATTTTTCAGACCAGCGACGCCTGGATCGTCTGCCGTCTCGTGGCGCGATCCTTTTATCTGGGGCTTATGGTCAGTCAGGAGTCAACACTCGGCAATATCCGTCTGGTGCTGGGCAAGTACATTGACAAGGTCAGCCAGTTGCTGCCTTAGATGGCCCGCTGCCCGGCAGTTATGGCCTTTAATCGGAAACCTTCGTTGGAACCGTGAATGGAATCGCCTCGCAGGACAAATACTTCGCAACTTATTGAAGATCTGGAGCAGATATTTTCCATATTGCGTCATGAATTCGGGAATACGGTCAATTCGCTGAAAATGACACTGGATGTTTTGATCAGAAATTATGACACTTTTGACGACTCAGCCAAATTGGAATTTTTGCACCGGGCGCTGGTGCTGGTTGCCCGCCAGCATAAATTTCTGGATGCCATGCGCTCATATGCGCGGGCCGCAGTCGGCGAAATTGAAGAGATTCCGCTGATATTTTTTTGGAGCGACTGCATTGCGCTTGCAAAATCAAAACTTGCTGGGAAACAGATTGGTTTCAAGCAGCAGATTCAGGCCGAACCTTACAGTATCCAGGCCAATTCATCCGCAATCTATCAAATCATCGGTCACTTGTTGGACAACGCAATTGATGCGGTTTCGGATGTGGAGGCCCCGGAAATTGAACTTCTGGCCTTTTCCCGTCCCGGCAGTTTCGTGGTACAGGTCCTGGATAACGGACCGGGGATTTCCGCTGAGATACAGCCCAAATTGTTTACGCCTTTTTTCACCACTCGGGAAGGTCACGCAGGACTGGGGCTGTCAATATCCCAGAAAATGATCAGTCAGATGGATGGCCGTCTGGAGCTGCGCAGCCGGAGCCCATCGGGAACAGAGGCCAGCATGTGGCTGAAGGTCGGCTGAAGGCGAGCTACCCGTCTGCCGCCAGGGCTTCGTTTTTTAGCAGGGCGTCGAGTATCCCGGGAATATATGCTTCCGATTTACTGACGTGAAACCGGCATGCGCCCGCGGCTTTGTGGCCGCCGCCTTCGAATCGGGAGAGAAGCTGCCCGACGTTCACCTTGCAGGTGCGGTTGAAAATGCTGTGGCCCACGCTGACCATGACCATGTCGGGCTGGTTGACATCCAGGCGTATCTTTATCTGAACCGAGCATTCCGGAAACAGGGAATAGACCAGAAACCGGTTGCCGGCGGGCGGCGGCGTCAGGGCGCGAAAATCTGTTACCGCCACATGGCCGTGGCGTCGGGTATGGTCTATCAGGTAGGTTCTGTAGGCGACGTTTTCACGGACGACCGCATTGCAGCGGGCTGTTACGGTCTTGTCCGTCATGACGGAATGAATCGGCTGAACCCTGAGAAGATCAACCAGATGGTTCCAGTAGGGTTCATCGGCTTTATCCTGGCTGCTGATGGTCATGGAAAGCAGAATATAGGGATGATTTTCCGGATAAAGGACTTCTTCTTGCGTCAGATCCGCCGAATCGATTTTGTCCGCGGCCTGAACCAGTTCCGTATAATCCCGTTGAAACCTGCCGCGGTAATAGTCAAAAATGATGCCGGCTGCGGAAGGCGCCAATCGAAAAGCGCCCGTGAAAGGCCGGCCCCCCTGATTGGAAAAATGGTGGTCGAACCAAAGGGAACAATTCGGCGCAAAAGGAAGGTTGGCGATGATGTCGCCTTCATGAATATCCACCATGCCTTTTTGAATCTGGCTTGGTTCGGCCCATTTGACCGGCTCCTGAATGTCCAGGGCTTCAAAAAGCAGCACGGCGCAGACAACGCTGTCAAAGTCGGATCGGGTTACAATTCGCATAATATCCTGTGTCTATTTATTACCAATCGGTATGTCGGGTTTCGGCAAATAAGCGATTAAACGCAGAATGTTTTTACCGTTTTTCTGGCGATAACAAACCGCGTCCATTAGTTTCCGGATCAGATAAACGCCGAGTCCGCCGATTTCTCTGTCGCAAATGCCGACTGAAAGATCCGGATCTTTTACGGACAGCATGTTGAACGCGATGCCGGTATCTTCAATCCGGATGATAAATGTTCGGGGCGGGCGCAGCTCGCAGATTACCTTTATGTCGCCGGGGCGCTGCGGGTAGGCGTAGTTGATGATGTTGATCAGCGCTTCTTCAGCGGCCAGTTCAATCTCTTTGATGCGTTTACCGGAAAAGCCGAACTTTCCGGCATTGCCCGAAATAAATCGCACCATCGGTTCCATGTTTTCTATTTTTGCCGGAAGTTGCATGCTTGACATGGAACACCCCGAAAATTCGGTTGAATATTGCAGATTCCGAACGGGCCTTTGGAAGAATGCAAGGACATGGTTCAGACCTGATAGATCGCTGATTGTACCGTATCATAAATGGGAATAATGGAATCGAACCCCGATATCGTGAAAACCTCATTTACAGACTCTTCCATGGCGGCAAGCAGGATTTTGCCGTTGATTGCTTTCAGTTTTTTAGCAATCACCAGGATGTTCCGGAGCCCGGCGCTGCTGATATATTCCAGGGAGCTCAGATCAATAACAAAGCATTTTTCACCCGCATCAATCCATAAACCCATTGTCTTTTCAAATTCGGGCGCGGTTACCGCATCCATTCTACCGGTAACCTTAACAACAAGCGCATTGTTTTCAGTTCCTGTTTTAACGATTTCCATAAATATCTCCTGATGGCCGGCAATGATCTTGCATTGCGCAAAGAATATGATAAATCTATTGTTACCTATAATATCCCTTATGATAAAATCAATAAGATAATGATGAAATCGTCTTTGACGGTTTGAAAGGCCATGATTTATGACAATTGGTGATGTTCCGGCAGCAATCGCTCCTGTTCGCAAGCGCACGCAACTGGTTGCGGACAGGGATGCCCTGATGCGGATTTTTATCCGGCCGGAAAGTGATGCCGCCCGGCTTACCCTGCTGAAATACATGGATCAGATCCTTTTCGGACTTCATGAATTTTTGACACGGCATGTCGGTGTTACCCGGGAAATCAGTTTAAAGGAACTATCGGAACGCTTTACCGGTTCAACCATCGGCAAACACCCGGAAAAGAAACTGGCCGATGTCATTACCGATCTGATCGAGGACATCGCACCCCATGCGGTAAATGTCGCCTCCCCCTATTTTGTGGGTCACATGACTTCGGCCCTTCCGTTTTTCATGGTTCATCTCAAAACAATCATTGCTGCGCTGAATCAGAATGTCATCAAACTGGAGACTTCAAAAGTCGTATCCGTGATCGAAAAACAGGTATTGGCAAAGATTCACCGGCTGATATACCGGAAAAATGAAGCCTTCTATCAGGAACATGTCCAGAATCCGCAAACCTCTCTCGGCTGCTTTATTGAAGACGGAACCCTGGCCAACATCACGGCCCTGTGGGTGGCCCGAAACGTACTTCTGGCTGCCCGGGATGATTTTGAGGGAATCGAAAAGGAAGGGGTTGCGGCAGCTTTGCAGGCATACGGCATTGAACGGCTGGTAGTACTGGTATCCAGATTGGGTCATTATTCCCTTATAAAAGCCGGCGGCGTTCTGGGAATCGGGAATCGGAACGTGATCGCGGTTGAAGTGGATGCGCAAAACCGGATGGACATGAAGTGCCTGCGGCAAAAGATTGCCGAGTTTCATGGCGGCGGCGGAAAAACCCGGATTTTGGCTGTTGTGGGAATTGCAGGCACCACGGAAACCGGATCCATTGATCCGCTGGATCAACTGGCGGCCGTTTGCTCAGAGCACCGCATCCACTTTCACGTGGATGCGGCCTGGGGCGGTCCGACGTTGATGTCGGAGAAGTACCGGCATTTGCTAAGCGGCATCCAACTGGCGGACAGCGTGACCATCGATGGGCACAAGCAGTTTTACATGCCCATGACATGCGGCATGGTGTATTTCAAGGATCCGGGAATTCTGGATGCCATCGAATATCATGCCGGCTATGTCAACCGGCCGGGATCCGTGGATCTGGGAAGAAAATCCCTGTCAGGATCGCGTGAAGCCAGTTCGCTGATTCTCGACAGCACCCTGAAGATCATGGGCACTCAGGGGTATGCGCTCTTGATTGAGCACGGCATTGAGACTGCAACGCAGTTTGCATCGGAAATTCAAAACAGGCCGCTGTTTGAGTTGATCACGCCGCCCGAGCTGAATATCCTTACTTATCGACTTTCTCGGCTTTCCATAATTTCCGCCGGTAAGCTCCGGCCGGGGGATCGGGATGCGGACAAAGCAGCGCCCGCAATCAACGACCAAATGAATGACCGGATCAACGATCGGATCAACGACCAGATTAACGACATGACGCGCAAAGTCCAGCAGCTCCAGCGTGAAGCCGGAAAAAGTTTTGTGTCCCGAACCACCGTAAGGGTTCATCAATATCCCGGGCAGGATATCGTTGTTTTTCGCTGCGTGATCATGAATCCCATGACAACCCTGGATGTGCTTTGCGAGATTCTGGATGAGCAGGAAGCGATTTTGCGCCGGATCATTAACGAATAAACGGCCGTAAAAGCCGTCATTTTTATTGTAGATTCCGCCGGATCTGTGCTAATGATCCGGCATTGGATGAAAAACCGGATTGCAAGTCATAGGATACTTACAGTACCAACGGATTGATTTCATTTACAATAAAAGGAGGAAACATGCCTGTCCGAAAGATCGCACAAACCCCGTCCGCCTATGCTTATCCCCTGTTGATCAAAAACATGCTGCGGATGCCCCTTGTGTATGCACCCAAGCAGGAAATCGTCTACCGGGACAAAATGCGCTATAATTACGAGACCCTGAACAAAAGGGTGTCGCAACTGGCGAACATGCTGGAAAAATTGGGGGTTGTCGCCGGAAATACGGTTGCGGTCATGGATTGGGACAGCCACCGGTATCTGGAATGTTTCTTTGCCGTTCCCATGATGGGGGCCGTTCTCCACACCGTCAACATCCGGCTTTCGCCCGAGCAGCTTGCATACACCATCAACCATGCCGAAGACGATATCATTCTGGTCAATTCCGATTTTCTACCCATGCTGGAAGCTATCAAGGATCAGATCCAGACAGTCAAGAAATTCGTCCTCCTGACGGATGCGGATACGGCGCCGGCTACATCCCTTGTTCTTTCCGGCGAATATGAATCCCTGCTCTCCACATGCAGCACGGAATACGCGTTCCCGGATTTTGACGAAAACGCCATGGCCACCATGTTTTACACCACGGGCACCACGGGAATGCCGAAAGGGGTTTATTACAGCCATCGTCAGCTTGTCCTTCACACCTATGGCCTCATGTCCGGTATCTGCATATACAAATCCCAGATCAATCTGAATTCCGGGGATGTGTATATGCCCCTGACCCCGATGTTCCATGTCCATGCCTGGGGTATTCCCTATCTGTGCACGCTGTTGGGAATCAAGCAGATTTATCCGGGCAAGTATGAACCGCCGGTGTTGCTCAAGCTGATTACAACGGAAAACGTCACTTTTTCTCACTGTGTGCCCACCATCATGCACATGCTGGTCAGCAGTCCGGCCGTCAAGCAGTTTGATCTTTCCAAATGGAAGGTCATCATCGGCGGCTCCGCCCTTCCCAAAGGCCTTTGCAAGGCCGCATTGTCTCTTGGCATCAGCCTGACGACCGCTTACGGCATGTCCGAGACCTGCCCGATCCTGACGATTTCCAACATGAAGCCGTTCATGCTGGACTGGGATACTGACAGACAGGTTGAAATGCGGTGCAAAACCGGCATGCCGGTGCCGATGGTCAACCTTGAAATCATGGATCCGGATGGAAAACCCGTTCCCCATGACGGGAAAGCCACCGGTGAAGTCGTGGCGCGGACTCCCTGGCTGACGCAGGGGTATCTGAAGGATCCGGAACGCAGCGAGCAGCTCTGGGCAAACGGCTGGCTCCATACCGGAGATATCGGCAATATCGATTCCGAAGGCTATCTTCAGATCACCGACCGGGTCAAAGACGTCATCAAGACCGGCGGCGAGTGGATATCCTCTCTTGAGCTGGAAGATATCATCAGCCAGCATCCGGGGGTCAGCGAGGCTGCGGTGATCGGCGTTGCCGATGAAAAATGGGGCGAGCGGCCCATGGCCCTGGTTGTTTTAAAGCCGGAATTCAAGGGCAAAGTTAACGCCGACGAACTGAAGCAGTTTTATATGAAATTTGTGGACAACGGCACCATTCCCAAATACGGTGTTCCCAGCAAGGTAGCCATTGTTGACACCATTGCCAAAACCAGCGTCGGAAAGATCAGCAAGAAAGATTTAAGGATTCAGTATAAATAGGCTGAAGAAAAAAAACCGAAATGGTCGGACCGGAATGGTCAAACAGGGGCGATCGGCCGATCTGTCCTGTTTGACCATTTTTTACAGATATCAAAAAGATAAACCGCGACAATTGCGGTGATCAGCCGGGGAATCCAGAGCCAGAATACGCTAAGGCCAAGGGATGCAAACAGCGTCGGGTCCTCGACCATGGAATGGTTGATGCCGATTGAAATGTGAAGCCGCTCCAGTTCTTCTTTGCTGAAATTGCCTTCCTTTGCTTCTTCAACGATGACAGCCGCCCCGTAGGCGATCCCGAATACCACCGCCGTCAGCCACAGCAGCCCCACCCGCTCATCCAGCCCCATGATTTTCAGAAAAGGCTTTAATATTTTTACAAGAATTGGAATGATGTCAAAGTCCTTCATCAGGCATAAGGCGATCATCAGCGCCATTACGATCAGAAAAATCTTGATGCCGAGAAAAAACGTGGAAACCCCCCAATTCTGAATGACTTCCCAGAGCGTTTTTTGAACCTGCGGGACCAAGGCAGCGCCGATGGATGCGCCCTGCCGCAAGTCCATGAACCGGGCCGCGGCCAGTACGGTGGCGATGGAAGCCGCAAGCCGCACGGCTGTGGCTTTCAGCGGGCTTAATCCGGATCTGCCCTGCACCATTCCCTCCTGAACCAGATTGTGGGATATGAGCAGAAAAATGGCGATCAGGGTCATCTGGTTTACGGAAAAAGGCAGCACGATCATGGCGGCGATCCCGCCGTAGATGCCCGTAAGCATTCCGACTATCAGCGGAATTGCAGCAGCAGCCGGCATGCTGATCAGTTTCATGACGGGCGCCAGCAAAAAATCCATATGCCCGATCAGGCCGCTGTAATCCAGAAGGACGGTCAGAAACGAGATGGGGACAAGAATCTGAAGCAGCCAGATATAACCGCTCCAGCCTTTCTGAATTCCGGCCGTCATTCCGGATTTGGCGGTTTTAAAAAAAATATTCATGAAAAATCAGCATCCAATATCATACCGGTATGTTCATTTTTCTGTTAAAATTTTCCGGATGTGTTATCGCAGCCCGTTTGTCGGGTCGCCTTCTTCAACCATCTGACTGAGAACCCGGATTTCGGCCTGTCCCGGTATGCGGCCGGTCAAATGGGCGGTCAGGACCACCTCTCCATCCTGATTGACGAGAACCGCATCCGCCTTGGCGCGGCCTTTTTCATCAATTTCCATGATAGTTACGGTGCAGGTGATGGTATCGTCCATATAGACGGGTTTTTTGAATCTGAAACTCATGCCCGATGCCAGCCACCCGATCTGTCCTCCCACTTCCGTGACCATGCCGCCGATCAGAAGGCCGTGGCAGATTTTATCCTTGAATCCCTTTACCGCGACAAAGCGGGGGTCAAAATGGATGGGGTTGTAATCGCGGGTCAACTCGGCGAATTGCAGGACCTGTGATTCCGAAAAAGTCCGGGTTGCCGTAAAGGTTGCGCCTGGTGTCAATCCGGCAATCGTGCTTTGGCGAATGATGGACATCAAAGCTTTCCTTTCAAATTTTATCAGTGTTTCATGAAGCGCTCAACAATAATCCAATCTGATATTTTATCAAGTCTAAAGATGACGCAATTGGAACCAGTTGACAAATAAAATCCACCAGTCTAAATCAGGGGGCATGAAAAACGATAGGGATAAAAAAATATTTTCGCGCCTGAAACCGGGCGACTGCATCGGGATTGTGGCGCCGGCAGGCGCCTTTGACGAATCGGATTTTTACGCAGGAGTTCGTATACTGGAGACCCTGGGATTCCAGGTGAAATTTCCGGAGGCGATATTCGCCAGATCCGGCTGTCTTGCCGGACCCGATGTTGAGCGGGCGGCCCGGGTGAACGCTGCTTTTGTCGATAGCGCCGTACAAGTGATTTTCTGCGCCAGGGGCGGATACGGATCCATGCGGATCCTGCCATATCTGGATTATGCACGCATCCGCGAGCATCCCAAGCTGCTGATGGGATTCAGCGACATTACGGCCCTGCTATGTGCGCTGTATCAGCGCTCCGGCCTGGTTTCCTGCCACGGGCCGGTGGTCACCGCCTTGAAGGATGCCGGCTCCGAAACACTTGAGTCCGTAGTCAATATCCTGACTTCAGGCAAATTGCCTGCAATTCAACTGGAAAAAGGAATCGTGCTGAGTCCGGGAAATGCGTCCGGCCCCGTCATTTGCGGCAATCTGACCACATTGTGCCATCTCATCGGAACCCCGTTTCAGCAGAACCTGGACGGGCATATACTGATTCTTGAAGATACGGGTGAAAAACCCTACCGGATCGATCGCATGCTTACCCAGATGAAGCTTACCGGGATGTTCGAAGGTCTTTGCGGTCTGGGGGTCGGCTCATTTGAAAACTGCGGAGAATTGAATGATATCCTTGAAATCATCACCCGCATACTGGGTCCCTTTCAAATCCCCATCCTTGCCGGATTCGATGTCGGACACGGGCCCGGCAACATCGCGGTTCCCTTCGGCCTGGAAGCGGTTCTGGATGCGGACCGTCATCTGCTGACGTATCGTCCCGTTACCGGGCAGCCAAAATGAAACATGTGGATCGCCTGATGCAACAGGCCATCGGGGAGCGGATATTCCCCGGAGGGGTTCTTCTGGTTTCCAAAGATAACCGGATTGAGTTTTTTGAGGCATATGGCTGTGCGGATCTGTTTTCGGGCGCACCTGCCACAAGAGATACGATTTATGATCTGGCATCCTTGACCAAGCCGCTGGCAACCACGCTGGCCGTGATGCAGCTCATTCAGGAATCAAGACTGAAACTGGATCAGCCGGTTGTGTCCGTTTTGCCCCGATTCTGGGACCCGCTGATGTCGCAGGTGACCCTTCGGCATCTGCTTTCGCATAGTTCCGGTCTTGCGGATTACCGCCCTTATTATTTGAATCTGCGGCAATATCCATTGAAAAGGCGAAATGAACTATTGGAAAAGCTGCTCTGCCGGGAACGCCTGGTGGGCGTTCCCGGCAGACAGGCGCTTTATAGCGATCTGGGGTTCATGATTTTGCGATGGGTCATTGAAACGGTATCTGAAATGCGTCTGGATCAGTTTCTTTTTGAAAATCTTTACCACCCACTGGGATTGAATCGCCTTTTTTTCATTGACCAGAAACAGCATGTATGCAATGACGATTTCGCCGCCACAGAGCTATGTGTCTGGCGAAATTCCTTGCTAAAGGGAAAAGTTCATGATGATAATGCCTTTATCATGGGCGGTATCGATGGCCATGCCGGGCTTTTCGGGTCGGCTTCCGATGTCGGATGTCTTATATCGGCGCTGTTGTCTGGCTTTGCGGGGCGATCCGACCGGCAGATCTTCAGCACGGACCTGATACAGGCATTTTGGTCCCGGCAGACGCCATCGGAAAGGGCGCTGGGGTTTGACATGCCTTCACGCGACGACGCTAGTTGCGGTCATTTTTTCCCAAAAACCAGTATCGGGCATTTGGGGTATACCGGAACTTCGTTCTGGATAGATCCGGCTAAATCGATATTCATTGTTTTGTTGACCAATCGTGTTCACCCATCTCGCTATAATACAGAGATACGTCGGTTCAGACCCCTTATTCACGATGCAATCATGTTCGGCATGGGGTTATCGACCTGAAACAACCTGTGCTCCGATTTCAAAAGGCCGTCGTTGTCGTTCCAATTGTTTCTGAATAACGGTTTGCGCAGCGTGACGGTTTAAGTGAGTTTTGAAAACAGCTCATCCGCTAATATGATTTATTAATTTATGTATACAGTTCGGCGTTTAATATTTCCCTTGAGAATGCCTGGAATATCTGATACTCATAAACATTTATTCCGGTAGAAATTCGTTTTTACAACATCCTGATACAAAAATGTCTGATTACCATTTTCCCCGGATAAAACTGTTAACGTTAAGCTGCAAATGAGGCATTATGAGCTTTTTAAATGGATTCTTAGGCATTTTTTCAAGTGATCTGGCCATAGACTTGGGAACGGCCAACACCCTGGTATATGTAAGAGGCAAAGGCATTGTCCTGAGCGAGCCCTCCGTGGTGGCGGTGAGAACCGACAACCGATCCAAAAACCGCGTGTTGGCCGTCGGGCTTGAAGCAAAGAATATGCTGGGAAAAACCCCGGGAAACATTGTTGCCATTCGCCCCATGCGAGACGGGGTCATCGCGGATTTTGAAGTCACCGAAGCCATGCTCAGGCACTTTATTCACAAGGTTCACAACAGGCGGTCTTTTGTCCGGCCCAGAATCATCATCGCCGTGCCATCCGGAATTACCCAGGTTGAAAAACGGGCTGTCCGCGAATCGGCGGAGTCTGCGGGCGCACGTGAAGTGTTTTTAATTGAAGAGCCGATGGCTGCGGCTATCGGCGCCGGTTTGCCCATCACCGAACCCACCTGCAACATGGTGATTGATATTGGCGGTGGGACAACCGAGGTCGCTGTTATTTCCCTGGCGGGTATCGTCTATTGCCGGTCCTTGAGAGTGGCCGGAGATAAAATGGACTCCGCCATCATGCAGTACATCAAGCGAAAATACAATCTGCTGATCGGAGAGCGAACCTCGGAGGCGATTAAAACGACGATCGGAAACGCCTATCCGGATCCGCAGAATCTTGAAACCATAGAAGTGAAAGGAAGAGATCTGGTTTCCGGCATCCCCAAGATCCTGACCATAGATTCGGAAGAAATCAGAATCGCTATTTCTGAACAATTGGATGCCATACTGGAAACAGTGAAAATAGCCCTCGAACAAACGCCGCCGGAATTGTCGGCCGATATCGTGGATAGAGGAATCGTGCTGACAGGCGGCGGGGCATTGCTGAAGAATCTGGACAAGTTATTAATGGAGGAAACCGGTCTGCCGGTCCGGGTTGCGGATGATCCGCTGTCGACAGTAGCGCTGGGGTGTGGGAAAACGCTGGATAGTATTGAAATCCTCAGACAGGTCGTAATCGTCTAAGCTTTATGTTTTCAAAAAAAATGATGTTAATTGCCGGTGTGTTCGGCTTTGTTATCGTCAACATCATTATGCTTTTTGTATCAGCAAGGTATGTCAGTTCCTCTTCTGCTTCCAGGCATATGGGAATGGAGATTGTCTCTCCGCTTCAAAAATCCGTAACATTTTCTATTCATTCGCTAAGATCCATTTGGATGCATTATTTTTATCTGGTTACCACTGAAAAAGAAAATGACAACCTGAAAAAGATGATGGCCAAATGCATCCATGATGGCAACCAGTGCAATGAAACGGAACTTGCCAATGAACGGTTCCGTAAAATCCTTGATTTTAAACACGCCACCCGATTCAATTCGATTTCTGCGGAAGTGATCGGCAAGGACCCTTCGCAGTGGTATAAAACCTTGGTTATTGATAAAGGCGTTTCAGAAGGCATCACCAAGGGGCTTTCCGTGGTGGTTCCGGAAGGGGTCGTGGGCCAGGTGATCGATGCCACGGATCATTATGCGAAGGTTTTGCTGATCATTGACTCAAACAGCGCCGTGGACGCGCTGGTTCAGCAGACCCGCGCTCATGGCATCGTAAAAGGGGATGCTGAAGGGCGCTGCCAGCTCAATTATGTTTCCAGAAAGGAGATCGTCAATATCGGAGATGCAGTGGTTTCATCCGGTCTGGACGGCGTTTTTGCCAAGGGTCTCCTGATCGGAAAAGTGACGGATATCGTTCGGAACAAGTCCGGTATATTTCAGGATATCGAGGTTTCTCCTTTTGTTGATTTTGATAAAATAGAAGAAGTTCTGGTAATCACCAACCCGCCATCTCAGAGCAGATTTCGCTGATAAAGACAGAAACCACGGGTTTTTCACTAGTGCATCCTACGTGTTTCATTTCTCGAGTGTTTTCATGAATCCCATGGTGCGAATCGGACTGATCCTGTTTTTGGTCATTTTTCAGACAACGATCTATTACGCCATTCCTGCACTGAATCATTTCGTGGACCTGCTGATCATTTTTGTGATTTACGCTGGACTTTTTCTGCCCTTTCTGGAGAGCATCGTCCTGGCGCTGGTGCTTGGAGCACTCATGGACAGCATTACTGGAGGATTGTTCGGCCTTTATCTGTCCATATATTTCTGGATAATTGTCGGGTTGAGGCCGTTTGTGACGATTCTGAATTTAAAAAACGCTCATACCCTGCGTCTGCTTCTCGGGATCGCCATCGGATTTGAGAATTTGATGTTGTATATCGGCACGGTCGCCCTGAAACAGGAAACCGTGTTTTCATCTGAATCCTTTCGGGGAATTGCCTTTCAGTTGGCCTGGACTTTGGTGCTGGGACCTTTCCTCATCGGGCTCTTGCATGCCGCGGATCGTCACTTCACAGCGAATGCACAATCGAAATAATCTTTCATCATGACAAAATCAACTCCCCCCAACTCCTTTCTCAAGAACCAAACTCCGGATAACGACTGGTACAAGCGCAGAATTATTGTGATGATATTATTTGTGATCCCCGGTTTCGCCTTTTTATTGCTGCGGCTCTTTTATCTCCAGATATTTGAAGGAGATAATTTTAGAAGACTATCCGATAACAACTGCATCCGACTACAGAGCATCGATCCTCCGAGAGGATTGATTTTTGATAGAAATGGGCAACTGCTGGTGGATAACCGTCCTTCCTATGATTTGAGCATCATGGTCAAAGATGCCAGACCGCTGGAAACATCGCTTCAGCATTTATCGCAATATACGCGAATCCCGCTGGAGCAGTTGCAGGAAGAAATTGAAAAATACCGTAATCAGCCGTCATTCAAACCGGTTTTATTGAAGCAGGATATTGGCAGGGATATTCTGGCAGCCATCGAAGTAAAACGCTTTGATTTGCCGGGGACACTTGTGGATGTTCATCTGAGAAGGCTTTATGTCAAGAGCCGGAGCGCAGCCCATGTTCTGGGTTATGTCGGCGAGATCAGCAGCAATGAGATGAAATCTGCAAAATATGCTGAGTACAAGCGGGGGGATTTAATCGGAAAAAGCGGTGTTGAAAAATCATTTGAAAATTATTTGAAGGGAGAACGGGGCGGGCGACAGATAGAGGTGAATGTAACCGGCCAGCTTGTGCGTGTGCTGAAAACCGTTGAGGCGGTTCCCGGAAACAATGTTTTTTTGTCCATTGACCAGGGGCTGCAGAAAAAAGCCGAGGACTTGCTCTCGGATGCGACGGGCGCGGTCGTGGCGATGGATCCAATGACTGGATCCGTTCTGGCAATGGCTTCCAGCCCATCTTATGATCCGAACATGTTTGTGGATGGTTTCAGCTATGACCAGTGGGAAACCCTCAGAAAGGATCCGTCACACCCGCTTCAGAACAAAGCGATTCAGGCCGAATATCCTCCGGCGTCCACCTATAAAATAATCACTGCAATGGCAGGTCTGGAAGAAGGGGTGATTGATGAAAAAACACCCCTGGTTTGTACGGGCGCATACAAATTCGGAGAACGGGAATACCGGTGCTGGAGAAAAGGCGGACATGGTTCGCTCAGTGTGGGCAGGGCCATTGCGGAGTCCTGCGATGTTTTCTTTTATCAGGTGGGGCTCCGGCTGGGAGTGGACCGGTTGGCATCGTACGCCAAGGCTGCCGGATTCGGGGCTTTGACAGGGATTCAGCTCGAACAGGAATCCGGCGGTTTGATTCCAACCGCTGCATGGAAAAAGCGCAGACTGGGTGTTGCCTGGCAGGCTGGAGAAACCCTGTCGATATCGATCGGTCAGGGGTATAACCTAGTAACCCCCCTGCAACTGGCGAGCATGATCTCAAGCATCGCCAATGGCGGGACACGGTATACACCGCTGATGGTCGATAAAATTCAAAATGCGTCCGGTGAAACCATCAAGAAGTTTTATCCGGAAATCAGGGGGCATCTTTCCGTCAGCCCCAGAAATCTGGATATCATCAAAAAAGGACTTTGGGAAGTTGTTAACGGCAAAAGCGGAACCGGTCGAATTGCCGGCATCGAAGGGATCGAAATCAGCGGCAAAACCGGGACAGCTCAGGTTTTCAGCCGTAAAAACGATTCGGAAAATGAATCAAGGCGCGTGCAGGAATTAAAATCCCACGCCTGGTTTGTGGCGTACGCCCCATCGGCAGATCCGAAAATTGCGGTTTCAGTGCTTGTTGAACACGGTGAACACGGCGCCAGCGCTGCCGCACCCATTGCCCGAGAGATGATCCGGGCATATTTAACTGAAAAATGACAAGTGAACGTGATCACTGTCATCAGAAAATGAGGAAAGCATGTTTGACCGCCGACTGATTCAGAATTTTGACTGGATGTTGCTGATCATCACGATGCTCCTGGCCGCATCCGGATTGATTACCCTTTACAGTGCGGCGAGGGCGGGGCTGGACATCACGCAAGCTTTTTACTTCAAACAACTCATGTGGTATGGCGCGGGTTTTCTGGTTATGATCGCGTTCTTTCTCGTCAGCTACAAGCGCTTTGACCAATATGCATACACTGCGTATGCCATTTGCATTTTCCTGCTGACGGCGGTGCTGATTGCGGGAAAGGTGGTTGCCGGGTCTAAAAGATGGCTGGTTTTTGGTCCTGTTTCCCTTCAGCCTTCCGAACTGGCAAAGGTTGCGGTGATTATCGTTCTATCCCGCTATTATTCAAGAACAGCCAGTACTGAAGGTATGCGGCTTCGAGATTTACTTGTCCCGATGGCGCTGATTGCGGTTCCATTTGCGCTTATTGTCAAACAGCCCGATCTGGGAACAGCCGTGATGATTTTATTGATTGCCGCCACACTTACGGTGTTTATCAAGATTGAAAAGCGGGCGATGATTGCCATTGTTTCATTTGGAACCGTGGCCATCCCCCTGGGTTGGATGCTGCTGAAAGGGTATCAGAAACAGCGGATTTTGACTTTTTTGGAGCCGGACAGGGATCCGCTGGGCGCTGGATATCATATCATCCAATCCAAAATCGCCATTGGAGCGGGAATGCTTTCCGGCAAAGGTTTTTTGAAGGGAACACAGAATGCACTATCGTTTCTGCCGGAGCATCAAACGGATTTCATTTTCTCGGTATTGGCCGAAGACTGGGGTTTTATCGGATCCGCGGCCGTATTGTTTTTGTTTTTAATGTTGATTGTCTGGGGTTTGAATATCGCTCATGGATGCAGGGATTCTTTCGGCGCGCTTCTTTCGATTGGAATTATTGCAATGATCGGCTGGGAGGTTTTTATCAACATCGGAATGGTTATGGGATTGATGCCGGTAGTGGGCATTCCGCTTCCGTTTATCAGTTACGGCGGATCAGCCATCCTCAGCATGATGATGTGCGTCGGGATCCTCATGAATATCAGCATGCGCAAATATATCATTGAATAAATGCAGTTTTCGCATGACCCGGGGGTATTGGTCACAGTGATAAAACAGACGGATAACCAGTTGATAAACCAGATGGATCAAATCGGATTTTCAGGTAGCCAAAAAAATCAAAAAAACTTTTGACAACACGTTCTGGCAGATGTTATAGACCCCCAGTCCGAATCAATATATTCAAGGATTATTATTCAGTTATCGTCACTTATAAATTGAAAATTCAAAATGGAGGGCAGGCTTATGATTAATGTAGATGGGTCGGTTTTTATCCAGATCGCCAATTTCATTTTTTTGATTTGGGTAATGAACATGATTTTGTATAAACCCATACGTAAGGCGCTTCTTCAAAGAAAAGATAAAGTATCCGGTCTGGAACTCAGTATCGCCGACTTTAATGCCCAGGCAGTGGAAAAAGAGCGCGCATTTGCTTCTGGAATCAAAGAGGCAAGGGCCAACGGGTTGAGAGAGAAACAGGCGTTGATACAGTCCGGATCCGATGAAGAAAAAATTGTAATTGAAAACATCAATATAAAGGCTCAGGCCGAACTCGCCAAATCTCGCGAAAAAATCGCCAAAGACGCGGATTCCGTTCGCATTTCCCTTCAAAAAGAACTTGATACGTTTGTCAATGCAATAGGCCAAAAAATATTGGGGAGGGCTGTTTAATGAAAATTGCGGTAATGAAAAAGAAGCGGCGGCGAGGATTGCTGCTTGCGATGTCGGTGCTGGTGCTGCTCTGGGTCGGGATGGCCTTTGCTTCGTCCGGCCCGGACACGCACGGCGCAGATACGCAAGGCAGCGCGGACAAGCACGGCGAAGCGGCTCACGAAGGTGATGCGCACAAGGCAAAGGGATGGGTGGCGACGGATACATACCCAGTGCTGGCCGGCGCGCTGTTTTTTCTGCTGCGCAAGCCGATTTCGCAGGCACTTGATTCCCGAATCAAGGGGATTCAGACACAGCTTGAAGATCTTGAATCCAAAAAAGCCGAGGCTGAAAAAATACTTTCAGGGTATAATGCCAAAATTGCTCGGTTAAGTCAGGAGTCCGAAGGAATCGTTGCAGAGTACATCCGGCAGGGCAATGAAGCCAAGGCCAGAATCCTCAAAGAAGCCGAGTTGTCCGCCGTTAAACTGGAAGAGCAGGCCAGGCGCAACATCGAGAATGAATTTGAACTTGCAAAACAGCGCCTTCAGCAGGATATCTTCACAATTGCAATGACAAAAGCCGAAGAAATCATTAAGAAGAACATTACCGCGGATGATCAGAACCGACTGGTGGATGAATATCTCGACAAGGTGGTGGCATAGTGAAAAATCAATCTATCGCAAGGCGATACGCCAAGGCGCTTCTGATGATTGGCAAGACCGATGGCAAGGCCGACAACTATAAGGATGAATTGAATGGATTCGCCAACCTGATAGCCGGTGAAATGGCGCTTGAACAGGTAATCAACAATCCGCTGTACAATGCAAAAGAACGCAAAAAAGTACTGACGGCCCTTATTGATAAATTGAATCTATCCAAGGTAATGGCAGCCTTCTTAAAGCTTCTCTTTGATAAGGGAAGGTTCGGGTTTTTAACTGCTATCAATGAATTTTATCAGAAGCTGGCAGATGATCTCAAGGGTGTAGCTCGTGCCAGCCTGGTTTCGGCCAATGAGCTTTCATCCGAAACTGTTGAAAAGATACGCAAGGCATTGTCAAAGAAAACCGGCAAGGACATTGTCCTGGATATCAAAACAGACCCGGCCCTTATCGGCGGGGTGGTTACCAAAATTGGGGATCTTGTTTTGGATGGCAGTATCAAAACACAATTACTCAACATGAGAGAATCTTTAAAAAGGGGTGAGAGCGTATAATGGAATTAAAAGCTGAAGAAATAAGTCAGATCATTAAAGATCAAATCAAGGATTACGACAAAAAGGTTGAACTCAGTGAAACGGGAATCGTTTTGTCGGTTGGCGATGGTATTGCCAGAGTCTACGGCCTTGAGAAAGCAATGGCCCTTGAACTGGTAGAATTCCCGGGAGGTATTCTCGGACTGGTCCTTAACCTTGAAGAGGACAACGTGGGTATCGCCATTATGGGATCCGATGTTCACATCAAGGAAGGCGATATCGTCAAGCG
>JBBIPX010000058.1:0-19895 GCA_037442625.1 Desulfobacteraceae bacterium | reverse complement strand
ATCAGGTCCGAAACATTCCGGTAATGGGCGAGGCCGGCGAGGATTATTTCGGCCACGGCGAGATCCTGTATCAGAATTGCCGCGTTCCGCAATCCAACCTGCTGGGGCCCGAGGGCAGCGCCTTTGTCATCGCTCAGGAACGCCTGGGGCCGGGCAGAATCCACCACTGCATGCGATGGATCGGCATCTGCAACCGCTGTTTCGATCTGATGTGCTTGCGGGCCCTTACCCGACCCATCGCACCCGGCAAGACCCTTTCCCAGAAAGAAATCGTTCAGACCTGGATCGCCGAATGCGCCGCCGACATTCAGGCCGCGCGCCTCATGGTGCTCTATGCCGCGGACAGAATCGACAAGGTAGGCGCCAAGGCGGCCCGCACCGAAATCTCCATGATCAAATATGTGGTGGCCAACACCATGATGAAGGTGATCGACCGGGCGCTTCAGGTGCACGGCGGCCTCGGGATGACCGATGACACGATCATCGCCTTTCTCTATCGCCATGAGCGGGCCAGCCGGATTTACGACGGCGCGGACGAAGTGCATAAACTTTCCGCGGCCCGCCAGATTTTAAAGAAATACGCCGTGCAAAAAGCCGATTAACATGGATGCTGCAATGACTTACGCCGATTTTTGCCAGCAGGTCAACATCTCCAAGATGGAGATCTATCAGGAATCCTTTGCCGCTCAGAATACTTCCGGCCGGGATTCCAGGCGCATCAAGAAAGAAAAAACAGCGGTCAAAAACCTGGACAGTATTTTTGGCGCGGTACTTCGAATCAGCAACAAAAAGGGATTCAAGTCCATGAGCATGCGGGATCTCAGCCGGGAATGCGGACTTAGCATGGGCGCACTTTACAATTATTTTTCCGGCAAGGATGGACTCCTTGAAATGCTTCAGCACCAGCGGCGCGCCATTACCGGCAGAATCCTTGATGAGCGGATTGCCGCCGAATCCACGGCATTCGGCAAACTGAAGGCCGCAATCTTTACCCACCTGTTCCTTAGCGAAGCCATGCAGCCCTGGTTTTATTTTTCATTCATGGAAACCAAAAATCTTTCCCGGCCCGAGAAAATCAAGGCTGTGGAAAGCGAACTGGCCACGGAAAAAATGATCTGTGACATCCTGATTGCAGGCCAGGAGCAGGGGCTGTTTCACCTTCATGACCCCGATCTGGGCGCCGGCATGATCAAGGCCATGCTTCAGGACTGGTATCTGAAACGGGGAAAATACGCCGGGAAAAATATTTCAGTCGATCGGTATGCGCGGTATCTTCTGGATTTTGTAGAAGCCTTTTTTTTAAAAAAATGAGCGGGGTTGTCTAAATTAAAGGAGCGGAAAGTGGAATTGAGGGATCAGGCGTCGGAAGTACGCAGCGGCGAAGAATTGGACACCGAAAAGGTTGAAACGTACCTTCGGGATACGATTGGGCATCTTGCCGGCAAAATGTCTGTCCGGCAATTTCCAGGGGGCTATTCGAATCTGACCTATCTCATATCGTTTGAAAACAGGGAAATGGTCCTTCGCCGGCCGCCCTTCGGCGCCAAAGCCAAATCCGCCCACGACATGGGGCGGGAATACCGGATTCTGAAATTGTTAAAGCCCTTTTACCCTTTTTGTCCGGAGCCGCTGGCGTATTGCCAAGACATGGATGTCACGGGATGCCCCTTCTACGTCATGGAACGCATTCAGGGGATAATTTTGCGCCGGAATCTGCCTGACGGCATGGTTCTGACGCCGGCACAGGTGCAGCGTCTGTTCCGGAAAGTGGTTGAAACCCATTATGCGCTGCATCGCCTCGATTACCGCAGCATCGGACTTGAGGGATTCGGAAAACCGGAAGGATATGTCCGGCGCCAGGTGGAAGGATGGAGCAGCCGCTACCGGGCCGCCCGGACCCCGGACGCCCCGGATTTCGAATCCGTCATGCTCTGGCTGAACGACCATCAGCCAGAGGACTCCCCTCACCCCTGCATCATTCACAATGATTTCAAATTCGACAACATTATTCTGGATGCCGCAGATCCCTTGCGGATCATCGGGGTGCTGGACTGGGAAATGGCAACCATCGGAGATCCCCTCATGGATCTGGGAAATTCCCTGGGCTACTGGGTGGAGCCGGGCGACCCCCCGGAAATGCAGGCCATGAAAGCCCTTCCCACGCACCTTGAAGGCGCGCTGACCCGAAGGCGGATCGCGGATTATTACAGCGAGCTGTCCGGAAGATCCGTGGATCGTTTCGAATTCTATTACGGATTCGGTCTCTTTCGACTGGCGGTCATCGCCCAGCAGATTTATTACCGGTTCTATCACGGACAGACCCGGGACTCCCGGTTTAAATCCCTGATCTTTGCCGTAACGATCCTTGAGAAAACCGCAAGTCGGCTTTTGGGACTATAACCCTCTGATGCAGGCGGTTCCTTAATTATTGACAGTCGCATCTCTTCAACATAATTCATCGATTCAGGGAGGTAAAATGAACCAAGTCCATTATCTTTTTTGGCCGAAACGATTGCCCAAGTTCCTGCCGATCCCCCGGGTCCCGCTCCATGATCTTCTGGAAACATCCGCCGGACGTTATCCGGACAGGACCGCCATCATTTACTACGGTGCGGAAATATCATATTCGGATTTCTGGAAACAGTCGCAGCAAGTTGCAGGCGCGCTTGCAGGCATCGGAATTACGCCGGGCGACCGCGTGGCGCTGTATTTACAAAACAGCCCGCATTTTGCGATCAGTTTTTTTGGGATACTTCGCGCCGGAGCAGTCGTCGTTCCCTTAAATCCCATGCTGAAAGGCTCGGAATTCATGGGGCTGCTGAAAGACAGCGGCGCCCGGACCGTTATTACAACAACCGACCTGTACCCTGCCATAGCCGGAGCCCTGGGGGAAAATGGAGATATCCGTATGGTGGTGGGATCTTATCACGACTATCTACCGGCCCAACCTGCCTTGCCCGTCCCTGTCTTTATCACTCAAACTCCGAAAAGCATTGAAGGCGAACTGTCCTGGACGGATTTTCTAGAATCGGCTCCGGCTCCGCCCGATATCGCCATCAACCCCGCTGATCTTTGTCTTTTGCCTTATACGGCCGGCTCAACCGGGGTGCCCAAGGGCTGCATGCACACACATGAGACCATAATGGCCAACGCAATCGGATCTGTTTTCTGGATCGGCGTTAATCCGGCTTCGGTGAATCTGGCTGCCCTGCCCTTTTTTCACGTTACCGGCCTGATTCACAGCTTCCTGGCTACGGTTGCAGCAGGAGCTGCCTTCGTTGTTCTGACACGATGGGATCGGGAAGCCGCCCTGCAGTCCATTGATAAATACGGGGTAACGATCTGGCCCAATATCACGACCATGCTGATTGACCTTCTGGCCGCGCCGGATATCCATCAGCGGAATCTGGCATCGCTTTCTTTTGTGGGCGGCGGCGGCGCGCCCCTGCCACCGGCAGTGGGTGAAAAGCTGCTGAAGCTGACGGGACTGACCTTCGCAGAAGGCTACGGATTGACCGAAACCATTTCCCAGACCCACTGGAATCCGCCGGACAGGCCCAAGCTTGGGGCGATCGGCGTTCCGGTCTTTGGCGTGGATTCCCGGATTGTCGATGTCTCCACATTACAGGAAGTCCCTTCCGGTCAAACCGGGGAAATTGTTACAAGAGGCCCGCAGGTGTTCAAGGGATACTGGAATAAGCCGCTGGAAACAGACCAATCGTTCATGGAACTGGATGGTCAGCGGTTTTTTCGAACCGGGGACATTGCCTTTGCCGATGATGAAGGCTATTTCTTTGTTGTGGACCGGCTCAAGCGAATGATCAATGCGGCCGGTTTCAAGGTATGGCCATCTGAAGTGGAGGCATTGCTGTATCGGCATCCCGCAGTGCTGGAAGCTTGCATCATCGGCGTGTCGGACGCGGAAAGGGTGGAAAACGTCAAGGCTTATATCGTCCTGAAACCGGAATTCAAAGGAAAAGTGTCAACCGAAGAAATCATCGAATGGTCAAAGAATCAGATGTCTGCGTACAAATACCCCCGAATCGTTGAATTTACCGAGGCGCTTCCCAAGAGCGGCGCGGGGAAAATACTCTGGCGCCAGCTTCAAGAAGCGGAAAAAGAAAAGTCTATCCAAAAGAGATAATTTGCCTGGAAGTCCGAAGCGCCGCAAAGGGGGTTTTCGTGCCTGGAGACGGCCTGAATGCGATGCCCATAACAGTAAATCAGCATATCACGGGAGGATGAAAAATGACTTCGAAAAAAGTGAATACGGTTCTTGGCCCCGTTGCTCCGGAGGATCTGGGAGTGACACTCATGCACGAACATGTTCTTTACGGGTATCCGGGCTGGGAAGGAGACCGGACGGTGGCGCCGTTTGACCGCCAATCGATTGTGAACAATGCCGTGGCGGTTCTAAAGGATCTTAGAGAGAAGTTCAACTTAAAAACCTACGTGGATGCCACCCCCAACGACGGCGGCCGGGACGCGGATGTTTTAAAGGAGGTATCGGAAAAATCCAGGGTCAACATTATCTGCGCTTCCGGTTATTATTTCGAAGGCGAAGGCGCGCCGACCTACTGGAAGTTTCGATCCTCCATGGGAGATATCCGGGAAGAGCTCTATGAATTATTCATGAAAGAGGCAACTGTCGGAATTCAGGGCAGCGGTATCAAAGCCGGGGTCATCAAGATCGGCTCCAGCATGAATCTGATCACGGATTATGAAAAATTGATGTTCGCCACTGCGGCCAGAGTCCAGAAAGATGCCGGAATTCCGATCATCACCCATACCCAGCATGGCACCATGGGTCCGGAACAGGCGGAACTGCTGATTGCCTCCGGCGCCGATGCCGGGCAGATCCAAATCGGACACATGAGCGATAATCTGGACATGGATTACCAGGAAAAAACGTTCAAATACGGGGTATACGTGGCCTGGGACCGCATGGGCCTGCAAGGCCTGGTGGGATGTCCGATGGATGAAAACCGCTATCCGGTCATGATTGACCTGATCCAAAAAGGATATGGAAACCGACTGATGATTTCCCACGATTTTGTCATCAACTGGCTGGGCCGCCCCCTGAACCTGCCGGAACAGGCCTTTCCCCTGGTCGCCAACTGGCATCCCTCCCATCTGTTCAAAAATATTGTCCCCGCCCTTAAAATGGGGGGCGTGACCGACACACAGATCAAAACCATTCTGGAAGATAACCCGCGCCGCTTCTTTGCCGGAGAATAACGCTCAAAAAAACCTGGCAGCCTGCTTTTAATCGGTTATACCGTAAAAGCAGGCTGCAGCCGTTTTAAAGGGAACGGTCCATGACCTTTGAAAAAGCAATTCACTTTTTTTACGCTTCTTTCTCTGCGCGGCGCTTTTCATGGGTTTCGATCAGAATCGGAATGAAAGTGGCGAGATCTTCGACGATGCACACGTCGGACACATTGAATATTGCCGCATTAGGGTCCGAATTGATGGCAACGACAAAACCGGATCCGCGCATGCCGGAAACATGCTGAACGGCCCCGGATATGCCGCAGGCGATATACAGGCTCGGGGCGACGGTGCTGCCGGTGACGCCGATCTGCCGGTCGTAATCCAGCCAGCCGCTGTCACAGACAATCCGGGACCCGCCGACAGCTGACCTTGGAAACAGCGCAGCCAGCCGGAAAATCAGATCCAGATGATCCTTATCCCCGATTCCCCGGCCGGCCGCAACGATCACATCCGCTTCGGCAACGGCGGCCGCATCCAGGCTTTTATGAATGACACCGGTTGAAAGGCTTTTTTGAGGGGCGCATTCCAGGGCCCGCTTCATCACCGTTCCGGCAGCGGCAGACTCCCCCGAATCAGGCGCAAAACTGCCGGGCAGAACACAGAGCAATGCCATCCGGCTGTCCGTCTGGATGTCGGCCATGATTTTGCCGCCGCAGATCGCCCTGCGAAAACTGATTTTTTGATTCCGCTTCACGATGGCTTCAATGCCAGTGATGCAGGCACAGCCGAGCCGAACGGCCAGTCCGGGAGCAAAATCAAGGCCCCGGGACGAATGCGCAGTGCACACATGGGATGCTTGCAACTCTTCCAGGACACCGGCCAGAATAATTTTGTAGACCTCGGCATTATAGCCGGAAAGACCCGGAACATGAATGTAAAAAACGCCTTGTCCCGTTTTCCTGGCGATGTTATCAGCCATTGCATCCATTGCATCGCCGATCACAACGATCTTTATCTTTGCGGACGGCATTTCTTTTTGCAGGGCGGCGGCAAAGGCCAAAAGTTCATAGGTGACCGGGCGAACCTGGCCTTCGACATGTTCTGCGATGACAACAATGGATTGATTCAACACGCAGAATTCTCCGATGCAAGCATTGAACGGGTTTGAAGGATATCCAGAAGCCGGCAGGCCTTTTCCCGGGGGTTTCCTTCCAGTACCCGACCTGCCCGCATTTTTTGCGGAAGCAAGGTCTGCGAAACGGACAAATGAATGGAGGGCGATCCGAGAGATCCTGACGGAATCACGTCCACGGCGTGTTTGTTGGCCCGCAGCATTTTGGAAAGCGACGGGTAGCGCGGCCGATTGATGCCGCTTTGCACCGTCAGAAGCGCCGGAAGTTCCATTTCCAGGGCATCCCGAAGGCCGCCTTCCAACTCTCGCTCCACATAAATGCGGCCTGATTCCGGCATCATCCGCCGGAAAATGACGGCGGTGGCACAGGGCAGGTGAAGGATTTCTGCCGCAAGCGGTCCCACCTGTCCGTTCATGTCGTCACCGGACATGACCCCTGTCAGGATCAGGTCATAATTGCAGCCCGTTGCATATGCGGCAATCCAGGCGGCGGTTGCAAACGGACTTTGATATCCGCCGGATTCGGTAAGAATGTGAATGCCGTGATCCGCGCCCATTCCCAGCGACCTTCTAAGGACGGCATCCGCCCTTTCCGGCCCCACGGTTACAACATCGATGCGCAAGCCCGGAAACGCCTCGCGGAGTTGCAGCGCCTCTTCCAGGGCAAAACCGTCAAAGCGGTTCATGACATATGCATCGCCATCGAATTCGACCCAATTGCTATCGGTATTTACGCGAACAGGCACATCGGGGTCATGAATCTGTTTGACGCAGACGAGAAGCTTCATCGCGGATTATTTCCAAAAAGTCGCGCATTCAATAGTATTCTCCCCTGACCTGCACAATCCTCATGCACGGCTGCACTCGGGACAAACCAGAACGACGCCGGTTTTCCCTTCCTGAAGAAAAATGCGCCGCGTCGTTTTTTTACAGGATTCGCAGACCAGGGGGTCGATTCGCCGCGTGACCGGATTGAAAATAACGGGCAGGGTTCGGGTGTCTTTTCGATATAAAATGGTCACGATCAGTTGCGCGACATCCACCAGATACCGTTCTCCGGCACAGGCGCGAATGGCGATGCGGGTATCATATTTGTTCCGAAGATCCGCAATTTTTCGGTTCCTCTCCGATGGCAGACTGTCGATTTTCTGGTGCCGTTCCGCGCGCTGCGACTCGCTCAGGTTGGGATGGACCAGCGAGTTGCGCATCTCTTCGGCAAGCGCCTGGTAGTACTCCCTGGTATTGGTGACATCCCGGTGAAGCCTTCGGCGCATACTGGCGATAAACGGCGCCAGATCCTCTCCGATGCGGTTCTGAACCGATTCCAGGGCCGCCTGAAGCGATCCAGCGATACGGGTGGAAAACTGCGGCGGCAGGCTGCCTTGCCGGTAATAGATACATTCGAAGTCTGCAACGGCATCTTCGAATCCCTCGATGATCGCCCCTGTCGGTTCATGAAACGTCAATCGCGTCAAGCCTTCCTTGCGTTCATCGCTCAGGGCCACATAGCGGCAGGTGACAACCATGTAGGGAGTTCGGGATTCCGCACGAATCCCGACCAGCGTTTTCCCATTAACAAAACTCAAATCCCGGGCGATCGCCGCTTCAAATCCGGCTTTTTTGATGTAATGGATGGAAACGGCGCCGTAGGCAACCGGAATATGGGCGGTTGCCGTTTGAACGAGCTTATCCAGAAGCGGACTTCCAAACAGCAGCGGCGCGCCGCTTCCGCCCAGATGCGCCTCTTCGGGAAGATTCAATGCTTCGGCCAGATCCCGGGGCAACAGGGTATGAATGCCATCGGCATTTTCATCCACGATGGCGCCGTTGTTTTCAAGAAATCGGGTTGTGAATCGAAACAGGTCCGAATCCGGAATCATATCTATACTCCAAAATCTTCCTGAAAGAGCTTTTCATCCAGTTCCTTGCTGCTTTCATAAGCGGATCTGGCACGTTTGATGCGCGCTGCCAGTGCATTGAACGCCTTTTTCCGCTCGGCTTCTTCCGGATGTGTCACCCACAGTTCATAAACCATGTCGCTGAATTCCTGGTCGCCCTGAAGCCTTCCCAGAATCATGTCGATTTCGCCCACAACCAGTTCGAACATGTTGATCTTGCGATCCAGAATTTCCAGGATTTCATCTTCGATGGTGCCGCTGGCGCAGAAATTATAGACCTCAACAGCGGTTTCCTGGCCGATTCGGTGAAGTCTTCCAATCCGCTGCTCGATTTCCATGGGATTCCAGGGAAGATCGTAGTTGATCAAAATATGACAGAACTGAAGGTTATGGCCTTCACCGCCGCTTCCGGTGGCAAGCAACACGCGGCGGCCATCGCGAAAGGATTGAATGGCGGCACTTTTCTGATCGCTGCTCATGGATCCCTGATACACCGCGCAGGCTATCCCTTTTCGCTGAATCAACGCATGAAGATAGGAAAGCGTTGCCAGATGGTTGACAAAGACGATTTTCTGATCGCTTGTCGCCTGCAGAAAATCGATGACCTGCAAGGCCTTGGCGCTCTCCTTGATGGTTTTGCCAAGTTTCAGCAGGTGACCGATACGGAATCTTATTTCGGTATCCGGACCGGAGCTGTCCATTCGTTCCAGCATGGCCAGTGCCGCGGCATGGGAAGAGCCGGCAGCTTCCAGAAGTTTGCGAAGCACCATCCGGTTCAATTTCGGCGTATTTGTATCCGCGACATCCGCCATGAACCGGCTTATCTCAAGATAAAAACGGCTTTCTTCAGGGCCGGAAGCAATTTTGGCGGTGGTTGCAAATCGCGGGGGCAGTTTGATCTGGGAAGCCGATCGGGTATTTCTGACCATGACTTCCTTTAACAGCTCCCGAAGCCGCTCACGGTTCTGGGGATCCGTCGGATTTCCTCTGGCCACGAACGCTTCCTTGAATGCCTTGCGCGTTTTCAGATGGCCGGGCTTCAGAAGGGTCACAAGATTATACAGCTCTTCCAAATTGTTTTGAACCGGAGTGGCGGTCAAGAGCAGCAAAAAGGTTTTTTGAATGGCGTTGACAAGCTTCCAATTCAGTGTCGTCTGATTTTTCAGGTGATGGGCTTCATCGACAATCAGCATGTCGTAGGTTCGGGCGCATACCGTATCCAAGTGCCGTCTGGTTCTGGCGGTTTGAAGCGACACCAGCAGATAGGGGCTCCGCCAGAATTGTTCCGGATTTTCCCTGAAAGCGGAATCCGTTGAGGCCGCGACATCGAGATCGAATTTGGATTTCAGCTCCTCTTTCCACTGATTGATAAGCGAACTCGGGGCCAGAATCAGGGCGGATTTCACCAGCCCGCGCAGGATATATTCCTTCAGGATCAAAGAGGCTTCAATGGTTTTTCCCAGCCCGACCTCATCCGCCAGAATGGCGCGGCCGCGAAACGACCGCAGCACTTTTCTGGCGGTTTCCTGCTGATGCCAGAAGGACTCCACGCCGGATAACGCTCCGAGGCAAATCAATTGGTCATATGAGCTGCAAAACCCCATACTGTAGGCGTTCAAGGTCAGTTGAAGCGTTTGAATGTCACTGGATCGTCCGGAACCCACGACACTCAGAAACTCGGCGGTATCGATTTGAAAATGAACGCGTGGATCGGGAAGCGGTTCTTCAGGCGCCTTGGCAATTGCTTTTTCGTCCAAAATCGCCGGTGGCGGGGACGGTTCCGGAACATGAGCGGTTTGAGGCAGCGTCGGCTGATGTTTTTCCGAATCAGCAAGGCTCTCTGAACGGACTTGTTTGTTTTTCTTCATCTGCCGAACCACTTTCAGCAGATATTCAGCCCGTTTTCTCTCCTGAACGCTTAGCCGGCCCGCCTTGAAACGGTTTGGTTTATCGAGAACGGCTGCGATCACTTCATGCAGAAAATCAACGTTTCCAGGCTCGTTTTCAAAAGCCAGATCCGCCAGAACCAGGGCATTTTGCGGATGCACGATCAGGCTGTGCCGCCATCCGTGATTCAACAACTTAAAGAGCGTCATGTCCTCTTTTGATTTGGATGCGGCATGACAGGCATGATCAAAAATAAACAGATCCAATGGCGCCAGCTTCAATCCCTTCAGCGTCAACCGAAGAACATTGACCCAGTTTTCCTGCCGGGTCTCATGGGAAATGCGGTATCGATAGTCTTCAATTTTTTCACGGATTTTTTCACGCTGATTGATCCGCTCCCGTTCCTGAGCGGATTTCTTTCGCGCCTCTTCCCGTTTTCGTTTTTGTTTCAGGTTGCGATCAACAGGCATTTATTATCCGTAACCTTCTAAAGTTGCCGGCTTGCAGGCTTTTGCCGAAACGACGAAAAGCGTTGAATTTCTGCTTTTGAAAAATCCGTCACACCATGACACGGACGTCGATCAGGCCGGTTTGAGCTCGGAAGTGCAGTTGGGGCAACGGATTGCCTTGATCGCTATTGTTGACATGCAGTACGGACATTCCTTGGTGGTCGGCGCCGCGGGCGGCGCGGTGGCGTCTTCACGCCTCAGTTTGTTAAGGCTTTGAATGAGCATGAAAACAGCGAATGCAACGATCAAAAAACTGATAACCGCATTCAGGAAAAGTCCATAATTGACTGTTACGGCCCCGGCTGCCTTGGCATCGGCAATCGCCGCATAGGGAGCGGCAGCCTTGGTCCCCTGCTTGAGAACCAGAAAGAAGTTGGAGAAATCGATCCCCCCTAAAAGCAGACCGATCGGCGGCATCAGCACATCGTCAACAAGGCTTTTTACGATTGTTCCAAAGGCGCCGCCGATGATAATACCAACCGCCATGTCAACAACATTCCCCCGCATGGCAAATTCTTTAAATTCTTTCAGCATTCTCATCTTTCTTTCCTTTCAAATAGGGTTAATTTATTACCTGCGCTGTGGCTAAAGCTTGCTAAAGGGGCTGATCACAGCTTAAATCTTCCCGGGCCATTTCACCGTATCTTAAAAGAAACGGCTTGACAAGGGTTTTCCAGACGAACCGCGTTGTCGACAAATGCATAAAACAGACACAAAAACCCGTCACAGCACGTGTTATAAATTCAAGTCCCTTTGATCAAGATTGAATGTCCCGGCTGCAATTTCCTGATCGATCTCGGACAGGGCGCGTTTCATCTGTTTCAGGGCCTGCCGGATCCTGTTTTCTTTTTCCACAAGGGCAAGACGCAGAAAGCCGTCGCCCTCTTCACCAAAACCGGCGCCGGGTGCAACCGCTACATTGGCCCGGTTCATCATCTCCACCGCAAACCGGATGGATCCCATCCGGACATAAGGCTCCGGAATCGCTACCCACAAAAACATCCCGGCCCTGGGCACATCAACGGTCCAGCCCATCCGAACCAGGCCATCGCAGAGGACATCGCGGCGTTTCTGATAGACCGAGACCTGCTCCGTAATGCTGTCGTCGCAGTCCCGCATGGCAACGATCCCCGCCACCTGAATCGCCGAGAAGATACCGTAGTCATAATATCCCTTGATCTTTGCAAGCCCCCCGACCATATCTTTATTGCCGACGCAGTAACCCAGACGCCAGCCAGCCATGTTATAGGATTTGGAGAAGGACCCGAATTCAACGCCCACTTCCAACGCACCCGGGACTTCGAGAAAACTGGGCGCGACATAACCGTCGTAGGTAATCTTCGCGTAGGCAAAATCATTGATGACCATGAAGTTGAATTTTTTGGCAAGTACGACGATTTCACGGAAGAACTCCTTTGAGGCAACGATTCCGGTCGGATTGTGGGGATAATTCAGCATCACGAGTTTCGGGCCGGGGTAAAGGGCCTTGCACATGCCGGCAAGCTGCGAAATGAAAGTTTCTTCCGAATCCAGGGCAATGCGAAGGACGCTGGCGCCTGCGATCACGGCCGCATAGACATGAATCGGGAAGGCGGGCGCCGGGACCAGAACCGTATCCCCCGGACCGAGCAGCGCCAGGCACAGATGCGAAATCCCCTCCTTGGAGCCGATGGTGCAGATCACATCATCGCTGCCGTTCAGGCTGACATCGTAATGGCGGCCATAGTAGAGGGCGATCTCCCGTTTCAGGTTCTTCATTCCCCCTGCCACCGGATAGCGATGGGTCTTTGGATCCATAGCGACTTCGCAGAGTTTTCCCGTAACCTGTTCGGGGGTGGGATCGATCGGATTGCCCATTCCAAGATCAATTACATCAGCCCCGCTCCAGCGCTTTTCCATTTTGATTTTGTTGATCATCCCGAACAGATATGGCGGAAGATGGTTCATCCGGTCGGCAAAACGAACTTCAAATTCCTCTTTCATGATAGGCTCCTTTTTGAGTTGCCGGCATGCGCCGGGAAAAACCATCGCCGAAAAGAAACGCCGTCGGACACGACATACACCTCCTTCAGTTTCCGGTCGGGCAATAAAAAAACGCCATGAACCGGAGATGCGGTCCATGGCGTTCAGCAAGTATTTGGGCAGGTTTTTAAATAAAGCAGCCGAACGTCAACGGACCCGATCCGTGGCCGCCGCTGCATCCATCTGATATCTTTTCATGTTCATTTCCCGGTTCTATTTCTCATTACAATTTCAACACTGTAGTCAGAGGATAGAATATCAAACCGAACATGTCAACACATGACGCAGTTTGCGAAGCGTTTTGATCCAATTACCCGCGATTTAATGCTCCTGAAGCCGCCGCCACAGGGTTGCAGTGCTGATTCCCAGCTTCTTCGCCGCTTCATTTCGCCTGTTCCCCGTGTTCTGAAGAACAAGGCGGATATAGCGGTTTTCGAGTTCTTCAAGAGTGGGTTGATCTGCTCCCAGAGACGTCAGGGGATCGGACGATCGGCTGGACATGTGAAGCGGCAGATGTTCCGGCAGAATCTGTTCTCCGCCGGCAAGAATCACGGCATACTCAACCCAGTTGGAAAGTTCCCGGACATTGCCTGGCCAGTCATAGGTTTCCATGCATCGCAGGGCCGCCGGTGAGAGCCCTCTGCTGTCTTGATTGAATTTGGCTAAAAAATGCCTGGCCAGGAGCAATATATCCTGTCGCCGTTCGCGCAACGGGCTGATAAACAGCGGAAAGATCGCCAGCCGGTAGTAAAGGTCTTCCCTGAATTTGCCCTCTGATGTCAGTTCACGCAAATCCCGGTTGGAAGCGGAAATAATGCGCGCATGAATCGGAAAAACGGCCAAGCCGCCCACAGGCCTCACTTCCTTTTCCTGTAGCGCTCTTAAAAGCTTGGCTTGAAGTTCCGGAGAGAGCTCCGCGACTTCATCCAGAAAAAGCGTTCCATCTCCGGCTTCCACAAAAAGACCTTTCTTGCCGCTGTCAGCGCCCGTGAAAGCACCCTTGACATGACCGAAGAGTTCGGATTCCAGCAAACCCGGCGGCAGGGCCGCGCAGTTGATCGCTAGAAAAGGCTCGCGGGAATGCGTCGAGGACCGGTGAATGAATCGGGCGATCACTTCTTTTCCGACCCCGCTTTCCCCCTGAATCAGCACGCTGGATCGGGTCGGGGATACTTTTTTTGCAAGGGTCAGCACCCGAGACATGGCTTCGCTCCGGAAGATGATCTCATCGTCTGTTTCAATTCGGTGGGCCAGCAGTCTCAGTCGGGAAATTTCCGCATTTTGCCGGTGCAGGCCGTCACGGGCCTGACGAAGTGCGGCATTCAGTTGCGTGAGTTCTTCCGCCAGAGGATGGATATCAAATCGCCGCTGAATGTCTTGTGCACTGATTCCCCATTCCGAGATCGGCCGTGCCTCAAACTGGCAATACTTATGACCCTGCGCCCTGCAGGATATTTCCCTGACCAGCACCTCGCTTCCCAGCACAGCACTGGCATAGCCGCTGGAGAGGCTTGCAAGAATATGGCAGATGGGGGATTCATGCGGCTTGAACTGGGAGAGCCAGTTGACCGATTCAAAGGAATCCCGCCACCTGCCGGTCATTTTCAGCGCATTTTTTTCTGAATCGATCGACACCTTGATGATCTCTTCATCTGCAAGACCTGCCATGGTCCGCAGAACCGCGCCTGCCTTCAGCCATTCTTCCTGAGAATCAAAATCATAAAGTTCGGAAATTGTGGTTGCAAGTCCCAGCCCCGAATCATACCCGAATCGGGATAATATGACGGCGGCTCTTTCCATCCCCAGGCTTTGAATCAGGTCTTTCTGAAGCCGTGCAAGAGAAGGCATACCGAACATCACCATCCGGTAATCACCAAACAGCGGAAATCCCCTGGATCGATCGATGCCGAGAAGTTCCAGTCGTTCAAGATCGCTGGCGCGCAAGATATCCTCCATATTAAAGTTTTAGAAATTTGAACTTGTTACTTGATCTTATATTACAATTTGAAACGAATCATTTCAAGATGAAATGCCACCTTAAAGCCGCAAAATGGTCTCAGCCATATAACTATTTGACAACATGGATACTTTAATTATTCGACTGTCTGGCACAACCATTGCTATTACAAAAGTCAACAAAGCACGGCATCAACGATTTGAACGTTGCCGACAGCAAAGTCGATATGAAAGTCATTGAATAACCCATTAAGCAAAAGGAAGTGAATCATGAGAAAAAGAATCATTTTATCGGGAATTTTGTCTATCATGCTGGTTGCAGGGGCCATCTGTTTTTCAGCCGGAGAAAGCGGGGCCAACGATTTTATGAACTGCTGGAGTGAATCTTATTTTGAACACCATCCGATGACGGTTCAGGAACTGACGAAGAAACACGGTATCCCCGACAATATCATCAATATGGATGGCGGCAAGCAGGACTATGTGTACAAAAAATTCGGAAAAGATCCGATGCTGGAAAGCACCCGCCATTTCATCGTCAAGGACGGGAATGTAATGAAAAGTTTTTTGAAAGATTAACTGCCATACCCCGTAACTGTGCGACCGGAAGAAATCTCCCTTTTCCGCGTGCAACATATCGGAAAGTCGGGCTCTGTTAAAAATCCCGACTTTCCGCAACGGGCGACAATCACGATGAAATCGTAAAAAGTCGAATTTTAAGACGGCTTCTCAAAAAGCTCGCAGGCAACGCGCTGCACCCGGGCTTTTTACGAAACCGTCAACCCTGAATGCACAATGAAAAAGGCTTTGGTCAAATGAAAGACAATGAAGGAATAAAATGCTACTCGCAAAAAGAGGAAAAAATTAACTTCATTTCTCATGCCATCGGTTTCATTTTCAGCATTATTGCTATGATATTGTTGGTTATGCGTGCGAATCTGCACGGAACTCTTTGGCATATAGTCAGTTTTGCAATTTTCGGAGCGAGCTTAATCACTTTATATGCTGCATCCACTTTTTACCACAGCGCTCAAAAACCAGAGACAAGAAAGAGACTTAAAATCTATGACCATGCATCCATTTATGTGCTCATTGCTGGTACTTACACTCCATATACACTTGTTACACTTAAAGGAGTTACTGGTTGGGTGATTTTTGGTATTTCCTTTGGACTGGCTTTAACAGGCATTATTTTGAAACTTTTCTTTACCGGGAAATATGAATTAATTTCAACGATCATGTACATATTGACTGGCTGGGTTATCGTTTTCGCCATAAAACCGCTGATTCATAATTTACCTTCGAAAGGGTTGTTTTGGCTTTTCATGGGCGGAATATCTTATACCATCGGCGCAATTTTCTATAGCATCAATAAAATAAACCTCAATCACGCCATCTTTCATGTGCTCGTTTTAATAGGCAGCTTTTGTCATTTTATGTCGGTGTACTTTTATGTTTAACGTGGCTCGAAATAATTCCACAACATAACGAATTGAGCCATTATGACACAATCTCCGGTGGTGGTTCTGCTGAAGAGGTCTGAACAAATGAAAATAAATGACGCGTTCTCGATAACCATTCGGGCGATTTTCTTTTTTCTGATCTGGACATCGACATCTTTCGCCGAAAGCATCGAAGATGCCTGGCGGATTTCGCTTGACAATGACTTCCGGCTGAAAGCGGCCGCGGAGTCGACTGCAGCCGCGGAAGAATACCTGTCAGCCGCCAAGTCCGTTCGCATGCCGGCCCTCAAGGGGGAAGCCACCTATGCCCGACTGAATACAACACCGGAAGCGGAAATAACCCTGCCGCATTTACCAGTTCTGACCTCCCCGCTTCTCAAAGACGACACCTTTCTCATATCCCAGCTTGCGGTTTCGATTCCGGTTTTCACCAGCGGCAGGATATCGCACAGCATCGATTCGGCGGCTTATACCGTTAAGGCAAACCGGGAAGATGCGTTCAAAACAATTCAGGATATCAAACTTCAGGTGGCTGAAGCCTATGTTTCCGTACTTAGGGCGCTCAAGCTCTTGGAAGTCGCCCAAAGCAACGTCAGATCCCTGACCGCCCATGAAACCGATGTGGCCCGAATGTTTCAGGAAGGATTGGTGTCGAAAAATGACATTCTTGCCGTATCCGTTGCTCTGGTCGATGCCCGTCAGATGACCCTTCAGGTCGAAAACAAAGTCAATATGGCAAAAGCTGTCTACAATCGGCTGCTGCGAAGACCGCTTTCGGACGATGTCGAGCTGGACGATCTGAACCCTGCATTTCTGGCCGACATCGCTTCCGACCGAAGCTATGATGTCCTGATCCGTAACGCACTGGAAAGCCGTTCGGAAATCAAGGGCCTTGCAAATCTGGCCAACGCTCACAATGCCAACGCAAAAAGCATCAAAGCCTCCGCCCTTCCCCAGATTCTGGCCACGGGCAGTTTTTATCATTTCGATCAAATGATTCTTGCCGAAAATAATTACTGGGAAGCCGGGTTGCTGGTGCGATGGGATATTTTCGACGGGGGGGTAATCCGGCATAAGGCAAGCGCTGAAGAAAGAAAAAAGCAGTCTGTCGAAAATCAAAAAATGGAAACGGAATCGCAGATAGAGCTTCAGGTCCGGCAGGCATGGCTCGACACTCAGGAAACCGCCAAACGGATCGGCGTTTCCGAACAGGCGCTGAATCAGGCCGAAGAAAACCTGAGGGTCACCCGAAACCGATATGCCCAGGAACTGGGAAATAACACCGAAGTTCTGGATGCCGAAACGCTTCGGATCAAAAGCAGGACCAATTACACCCAGGCCGTGTATGATGCGATCCTGGCCGATATCCGCCTGAAAAGGGCCATCGGCAATCTGTAAAGAGCCGGGGATACACCCCACAGCCCGAAAATCCCGAGGAGAGAGACTGCCCATGAACGAAAAGCCGTTCATCAAAAAAATGCTGACCGTTGCGGCGATTCTGATCGTCGCAGCCGGAGGTTATTTGATATTCAGCAAAATGGTTATCAAACCGTCACTTCCGGAAGGGCTGATTCAGGCCAACGGACGCATCGAAGGGGAAACCCATGTGGTCGCCACCAAGATTGCGGGTAAAATCACGCAAATCCTGGCCCGGGAAGGTGATTCGGTGAAGTCCGGTCAGATTCTGGCACAGCTCGATGACAGCCAGATTCGCGAAAAGGTCAATCAGGCCGCTTTTGCGCTTGCGGCGGCAAACGCCAAACTGGAAGCAACAAAAGCAGCATACGGCGTGATGAAACAGGAAGTGCCGATTGCCATTGAAAGGGCCACCGCCGGACGGGCGCTTTCACGGGCGGTTCTCTCAAAGAGTGCCGCTGCAGATACCCAGTCTGCAAAGGATGCGGTTCGTTTCAGGCGGCTTGCCGAAGAAGGTTCCATCGGGCGGCAGAAAAGCGAGCAGATGGACCTTGCGTCCGAATCCGCGAAAAGCGACCTGGAAAGTGCGAGAAACGGCCTGATTCAAGCCGAAAAGCTGCTCGATGATGCGCACCTGGGGCAATCAAGGCTCAAAGCCAAGGAAGACGAGCTAAAGGCAGTGGCGGCCCAGGCGGATCAGACCCGGGCCGCGCTTTCGGAAGTTGAAAGCATTCTGGCGGATTTGTCTGTCCGGGCGCCGATCGATGGCATCATCACAACCAAAATCACCAATCCGGGAGAAGTCGCTGCACCGGGTTCACCGCTTTATTCAATGGTCGATCTGGATCAGCTCTTTCTCAAGGTTTATGTTCCGGAAAAAGAAATCGGCAAACTCAAGCTGAATCTGAATGCCCGTATTTATATCGATGCCATGCCCGAAACTCCCTTTGAAGGCAGGGTCACCTATATCGCATCAAAAGCCGAATTCACTCCCAAAGAGGTGCAGACACCCGATGAGCGGGTGAAACTGGTATATGCGGTCAAGATATCGCTCTCCGGCAATCCGGAACATCGGCTGACTCCCGGACTACCGGCGGATGCGGTCATTCGATGGAAAGACGGCATCGATTGGGCCAAACCCGTGTGGTAATCGATATGACCCGAAAACAAAAATCCCATTCCGACATCGGACCTGTCATCACGGTCTCTTCCTTCAAAAAAGCTTACGGCAGGACGCTTGCCGTCAGGGGAGTCGATCTGATGGTACGACCCGGGGAGATGTACGGGCTGATCGGTCCCGACGGAGCGGGCAAAAGCACCCTGATGAAAGCTCTGGCCGGCGTGCTGACCTATGATTCCGGCCGGATCGCGGTTTTTGGTCTGCCCGTCCGAACGGAAAAAGAAGCCGAAGCCGTCAAGGCCGGCATCGGCTTCATGCCGCAGGGACTGGGCCTGAACCTCTATCCGGAGCTTTCCGTCGCGGAAAATATCGATTTTTTCGCCCGTCTTCGTCTGGTTTCGGAAAGCGATCTGAAAATTCGAAAACAGCGTCTGCTGACCATGACGCGGCTGGATGCATTCAAGAACAGGCCGATGAAAAACCTGTCCGGCGGCATGAAGCAGAAGCTGGGTCTGATCTGCAGTCTCATCCATGAACCCGATCTGATCATTCTGGATGAACCGACAACGGGCGTGGATCCGGTTTCCAGACGGGATTTCTGGGCCATCCTGGCAGGTCTTCTATGGGAAAGGGGAATGACCGCGCTCGTCTCGACCGCCTACATGGAAGAGGCGTCCCGCTTTCACCGAATTTCCCTCATGCATGAAGGCCGGATCCTCGCCAGCGGTACCCCATCGGAGATTTCGGCCCTGGCACCCGGCGTCATTGTTTCGATAAGGCCCGAACCTGAGGAAGCGGCCTTTTCCCTGTTGAAAAACCGGTTCGGCCATGTGCAGGTCCAGGGGAACTGGCTCAAGGCTTTTATGGCGGGTGAATCGCCGCAAACCGCCGGCGATGTGCTTCAAAAGACCCTGGAAGATGTTCGTATTCTGGAGTGGTATTGCGATGATCCCGATCTTGAGGATGTATTTCTTCAGTTGATCGGAAAAGAAGCGACAGGCGCATCGATACGGCCCGGGCAGCCAATCATGAACCAAACGATGTTATCGGCCTGCCCGGACCCCGAATCGCAACTTGAAAACAAAACAGGCTGTCAAACCGCTATTTCGGCAACCGGCCTGATTCGTGACTTCGGCGGCTTCAGAGCGGTGGACCAGGTCAGTTTTCAGGTGCCGTACGGCGAGATTTTCGGGCTTCTGGGAGCAAACGGCGCCGGCAAGACCACGGTCATCAAAATGCTGACCGGTATTCTGCAACCGACATCCGGGGATGGCCAGG
>JBBIPX010000057.1:0-20547 GCA_037442625.1 Desulfobacteraceae bacterium | reverse complement strand
CACTTGCTTGACAATTTTTGGTAATGAAAGTTTTTTACCATAACACTTGCGCCCCCTCATTTTGTTTCCAGTATTTTACCGGATTATCGATGATCCGTTCTTCTCAAAGAGAGTAGGAAGCATAATTGCCCCTGAAAACAGGACACCCCTCATAATGCTGACCTCCATTATGAGGGAACATCCTGACTCTCCTTTAAATATAACCAAGAAGAGATATGTGGCAAGCAGAATGCGACAAACATGAAAGCGATGTCGGTGAAATCAGAGATGAGCAAATGACTTTCATTATGGGTAGCTGTTGACAACACATCAGATATACCTTAGTCTATTTTTATAGACCAACACTTCATCCCAGTACGAGGAAATATCCATGGCCAAAGCAACGCAAATGTCGATCAAGATGGAGCCAGAATTACATGCAGAATTCATGGCGGTTGCTGCGAGCTCACACACTCCAGCCGCACAGATCGTCCGGCAACTGATTCGTGTTTTCATCGCACGGCATGAAACGCCGAACGCGACAACCATAAAAGCGATGCAGGCAGCAGACAGATGTGAAGGAAAGCGATTTATCGACTCTGAAGCATTATTTAAGGATTTGGGAATCTGAGTGAATGCGAAATCCAATACGCGGCGGACAGTTCAAACGTGATGTGAAGCGTGCCGGAAAGCGCGGAAAGGATTTGGCAAGATTGCGTAAACTTCTGCAGTTACTGATAGATGGTCATCCCCTGCCTGTTGAGTACAGAGATCATCCCCTGAAAGGTGACTGGAAACATCATCGAAATAGTCATATCGAACCCGACTGGGTGTTGGTTTACAAGATCGATGGAGATGACATTTATCTTGTCAGAACCGGCACACATTCAGATATTTTTGGACTATAGCGGGCAAAAGAACACTTTAAGCCGAAAAAAATACGAAAGGCAGTGGCCTTGCCCGCTGCCGACGGCAGGAAGAGGCGAATCCAGATGTTTGCGCTTTGCACATGGACTTTTAATCAGGCCCCTGTCTTTGCGTGAATCGAATGCCCTTGTACAATTCCGCCAAGGTAATGGAAAATTGAAGAGCTTCTACATTCACTGTGTCGGTGGGGTCGGTTAACCGCTCATATTCCCATTTGTGTTTTTCTCCGCGCCGAAAAATCTCAGCCTGCATAACATCCTGTGTAATGAGTACATATTCCCGAAGCGACGGCAGGCTTTGATAATGTAGAAATTTTCTGCCGCGATCATACGACTCCGTGCTTGGAGACAACACTTCGATAATGACGGCGGCGTCGTTGACCATATCGTCAGCGATATATGCTTCTTCCTCACACACCACCAGAACATCCGGGTAAACATAGTGTTGATGGGCTTTGATAAAGAGACGCATATCCGCCATATAAGGCATGCAGGGTTTTCCATCAAGATGGTGGACCAGGGCGGCGAAAATCTGTCCCGCCAAACGGTTATGCCATCGCGAACCTCCGGCCATGGCCATACATTCTCCCTGATAAAATTCGTTTCTTTCCTCGGCTTGCCGTTCAATGGAAAGATATTCGTCAGCAGTGATGGTCTGAATATTTTTTTGTGGAATTCCCATATCGTTAAATCCTCCACTCCGTAACCCAATGTTGTTGAAAGGGGGATTATTTTTTTATGGACAGCTTGTCCAGGCGGTATCTGAGGGATCGAAGATTGATCTGGAGGAGCTCCGCGGTCCTGTTTTTATCGCCTCGGCTGAGTTCAAGGGCTTTTTCGATGTAGGCTTTTTCAATTTCCTCAAGGACGGTGTCCAGAGAGATGCCGTGTTCAACATCGTCCAGATCGTACCGCTTGTTCTTGATGCCTTCAATCCAGCGGCGTTTGTGGATTTGTTTGTGCAGTGAGATGGCCAGGCTTTCGGGCAGGATGATGTTGGTGTTGGAGAGCGCCACGCTGCGTTCGATGAGATTCTCAAGCTCCCGGATATTGCCCGGAAAATCGTATTTCACCAGCAAATCAGCGGCGTATGACGACAGCTTTGTGATTTCCTTGCCCATTTCGCGGGAATATTTTTCCAGAAAATGATGGGCCAGCAGCCGGATGTCTTCTTTTCGTTCCCGGAGCGGCGGCAGGCGGATGCCGATGACATTCAGTCGGTAAAACAGATCTTCCCGGAACCGGCCGGCGATCACTTCATCTTCCAGCACTTTGTTGGTGGCGGCGATGATGCGGACATCCACACTGACGTCTTCGCCGGCGCCGACCGGCTTGAAAGCTTTCTCCTGCACGACCCGCAGCAGTTTCACCTGGATGGACGTGCTGAGCTCGCCGATTTCATCCAGAAAAATCGTCCCCTTGTTGGCGACTTCAAACAGGCCTTTTTTATCCTGATTGGCGCCGGTGAAGGCCCCTTTTTTATAGCCCAGCAGCTCGCTCTCCATCAGGGTTTCCGGAATGCCGCCGCAGTTGACCGCCACAAAAGGCCTGTCGCTGCGATCGCTTTCATCGTGAATGGCTCTTGCCACCAGCTCTTTTCCGGTGCCGCTTTCTCCGGTCAGCAGAATATTGGTGGTGGTTCTGGCCACCTGACGGATCATGTCGTAGACACTCATCATTTTGGGGGAATTGCCGATGATTTTTCCAAAATGAAGCGTCTTTTTCAGGGCGACATCCAGACTGGCTTTTTCATCTTCAACGGTCTTCAAGGTCAGGGCGTTGGCGATGGTCTGCTTGAGTTCCAGGTTGTCAAAGGGCTTGGGGACAAAATCAAACGCCCCTTCGTTCATGGATTCAACCGCGGTTTCCGTTGTGGTGAAAGCGGAAATCATGACCACCACGGTTTGAGGGCTGATTTTTTTTGCGGCTTTCAGGACATCCAGGCCGGAAATGTCCCCCAGGCGGATGTCGCAGATCAAGAGATCAAAGGGGGTGGTTTCGATCATCGAGATGGCCTTGCAGCCGTTTTCAGCGCAGGATACCCGGTAGCCTTCCTTGGTGAGCATGTATTCCAGCAGCTCGCGCATGCTGAGCTCGTCATCTGCGATCAGAATATGAGGTGCGACATAAGTCATGGGATTATTACTCTGCCTTTGGCATTTGTTCAAATACGACGACTCCGTTCACGACGGTCAGAACCGCCTTTCCCTTGAGTGTCCAGCCGTCGAACGGGGTGTTGCGGCTGATGGATTGCAGCCGGCCGGCATCCACCGTCCAGACCCTTTGCGGATCAATGACGGTAATATCTGCGACAGCACCGATTTTAAGCCCTGAGGTCAGCCCCAGTATGGCGGCGGGCCGGGTGGACATTTTTTCAATGAGGCCGGTCAGGGACAACACGCCGGAGTCAACCAGCCGCAGCCCCAGGGCCAGGGATGTTTCCAGCCCGATGATGCCGTTTGCCGCATTGTCGAATTCGACATTTTTTTCAACCGAAGAATGCGGGGCGTGATCGGTTGCGATCACATCCAGAGTGCCGTCCCTCAGGCCTTCACAAATGGCGTCCACGTCCTGCTGCGTGCGAAGCGGCGGGTTCATCTTGGCGTGGGTGCTGTAATCCCGGACCGCATCCTCGGTAAGCGTAAAATAGTGGGGCGCGGTTTCGGCGGTGACCGCAATGCCGTTTTTTTTGGCTTCCCGGATGGCCCGAACCGACTCCCTCGTGCTGACATGGGCGATATGGAGTCTTGCGCCGGTGAGCTCGCAGAGGGCGATGTCCCGAAGGACCATGATGGTTTCGGCGGCGTTGGGAATGCCGGAAAGCCCCAGCCGCGTGGCAACGGCGCCCTCGTTCATGGCGCCGCCATGAGCCAGCGCCAAATCCTCGCAATGGGATATCACAGGTAGTTCAAGGCCGCCGGCATATTCCATGGCCCGGCGCATCATCAGACTACTTGTTACAGGCCGGCCGTCGTCCGTGACAGCCACGGCGCCGGCCTCTTTCAGCTCTTCGAATTCGCTAAGTGATTTGCCGTCCAGGGATTTGCTGACGGCGCCGACCGGATAGACCCTTACCCCGCAGGACTTTGCGGCCTGGGATAGAATGAATCGAGTGACCTGGGCGTTGTCGTTGACGGGAATTGTGTTCGGCATGGTGCAGACAGCCGTGAATCCGCCGGCTGCGGCAGCCCGGCATCCGGAAGCGATGGTTTCCTTGTATTCCTGTCCCGGCTCCCGGAAATGAACATGCATGTCAATCAGTCCCGGGGTCAGAATATGGCCGGCTGCCTCATAAACGGCGGTATCATTGCCGGAACGGGCCTTTATCACGCCTTCGGGCTGAATATCGGCAATCCGGCCGTCCTGAACCAGAACGTCCATCCGGCCGTCCAGTGATCCCGGATCAATCACCCGCGCGCCCCTAATCAGAATCCGCATTCCGCGTGCCTCCCGAAACCAGATATAAGAGTGCCATCCGCACGGCAACCCCGTTGGTCACTTGATCCAGAATGACCGCATGCGGCCCGTCCGCCACATCCGGAGAGATTTCAAGGCCCCGGTTCATGGGGCCGGGATGCATGATCAGGACATCGGGTTTGGCGCATTTTAGCTTTTCCAGATTCAGGCCGTAGCGTCTGGCATATTCCCGTTCGGATGGAAAAAAGAAGCCGGACTGGCGTTCCTTCTGAATCCGCAGCATCATGATCACATCGGCGCCGTCAATGGCCGCATTCATGTCAAAGGTAACCGTCACCCCGAAGGATTCGATTCCCTTGGGAATCAGGGTCGGCGGGCCGCACAGGATGACGCTTGCGCCCATCTTGACAAAACCTTCGCAATCGGATCGGGCCACCCTGCTGTGCGCAATATCGCCGATGATGGCAATGCGTAGTCCGGAAAGGGTGCCCTTGTGCTGCCGGACCGTCAGCATGTCCAGAAGGGCCTGGGTGGGGTGGGCGTGCATGCCGTCACCTGCATTGATGACCGATGCATCAAGTGCCTTTGCCAGAATATGCGGGGCTCCGGCCGAAGGATGCCGCAGCACGATGACGTCCGGCCGCATGGCTTCAAGATTTCGTGCCGTATCCAGAAGGGTTTCCCCCTTGACCATGCTGCTGGAGCTTCCGGAAAGGGAAATGCTGTCCGCGCTCAACCTTTTGGCGGCAATATCAAATGAGGTGCGGGTCCGGGTGCTGGGCTCATAAAAATACAGCACCACGGTTTTCCCCCGGAGCGTCGGGACTTTTTTTACCGGACGTTCGGAAATTTCCTTCATCCTGTCTGCGGTATCCAGAATCAAAGAAATGTCTTCAACCGACAGGGTGGATATTTCCAGAATGTCTTTATTTGTAAATTTATGCATATCCGGCTGTTATTTTAAAATAGTCCCGATTCTTCCCCATCGAACGCCGAAATTATCCTTGTCCCAGGACCAGTAAATGATAAAGGCCTTGCCCTTGACAGCTTTCAGATCGACAAATCCCCAGTAGCGGCTGTCGTAACTGTGATCCCGGTTGTCGCCCATCACGAACAGGGCGTGATCCGGAACCGTCACCGGACCGAAATTGTCTCTTGGCTGAAGGTTTCCAGGGAACACGTGGGGGTCGCTGTTGACGATAAAGCTCCCCTGCTGCAAAACGCCATTGACAAATACCTGTTTATCGCGGACTTCGACGACATCGCCGGCAACACCCACCACCCGTTTGATGAAATCCTTGTCCTTGTCTTCCGGAAATTCAAACACAACAATATCGCCGCGTTTGGGATTTGTTACAGGGACCAGGGTGGTTTGAAGATAGGGCAGTTTTATGCCGTAAATGAATTTGTTGACCAGGATATGATCGCCGATTTGAAGGGTTTCCTTCATCGAACCGGATGGGATTTTGAACGCCTGAACAATAAATGTCCGGATAAACAGCGCCAGTATGATGGCCACAACAATCGCTTCGATGTTTTCGCGCAGTCGGCTTTTGGTCTGGATACGGATTTCTTTGGAAAGCATGCTTGTAGATTTCACTTTGTAATGACAGCCTTTAATGTGAATGTGTTAAGATCGGTTCGTTTTTTGACAGAGTCTAAATATCAAGGGTTAAGCAATAATTCAAAATCAGGAATCCGGTTTTTGGGCGGAAGCCTGCACGGCCCGCATCCCGTTATGTGGACGCCATCCAGGGCGTCAGCAGAAAGAGCCTCAATATCAGATGGGCCGCAATGCCCGCAGCCACATCATCCATCACGATCCCGGCACCTCCTGGAATCGTTCGTTCCAGATAACGGATCGGAAACGGTTTTAAAATATCAATAACCCGAAAGATGAAAAACCCAGCAAGCACCGACTGCCAGGTGAAGCGAATGCCGAGCAGGGTGATCATCATTCCGGCAAATTCATCAATGACAATGCATCCCGGATCTTTTCGCCCCAGCAGTTTTTCAGCCAGTTCTGCGGCCCAGACCGCAAGGACAATAAATGCAATAAGAAATATGGCGGAAACGGGAAGCGGCAGCAGGGACAGCAGCCCGCAGGGCAAAAGCGCAGCCATTGACCCGGCCGTACCGGGGGCAACCGGCGAATTGCCGGATTTGCAGCCGGTAGCCAGAAACAGGGCAATGGCATTCTTTTTCATTAGGGCATATTCCTATATCCCGGCGCTGTTTTTGTCAAGGTATTGTCTCGCGATTTGCCCCTTACCAGGTGTTGCGGACCTTGACTCCGCCGGCATGCAGGAAGGACTTGATTTCCGGAATGGAATAGGTGCCGTAATGAACCATCGAGGCGATGAGGGCGGCATCCGCGCGGCCCCGGGTCAGGACATCCAGAAGGTGCTCCGGTTTGCCGGCCCCGCCTGAGGCAATGACGGGAATGGAGACATGGGAGGAAATCATCGCGGTAAGCGGTATTTCATACCCGTCCCGGGTGCCGTCTGCGTCAATGGAGTTCAGGCAGATTTCACCCGCGCCCAAAGACTCCGCTGTTCTGGCCCATTCCAGAGCGTCCAAGCCCATGGATTTTCTGCCGCCGTTGATGACCATTTCATATCCGGAAGGAAGGGAGCGGCTCTTTCCCGTGAATTTGACGTCCATGCCGAGGACCACGCACTGATTTCCAAACGCCTTTGCTCCCTGGGCAATCAAATCGGGATTCAGTATGGCGGCGGAATTGATGCTGACTTTTTCAGCACCGGCCAGCAGCACTTTTCGCATATCTTCGACCGAGCGGATGCCGCCGCCGACCGAAAAAGGAATAAATATGGTTTCGGCTACCCGCCGCACCACATCGATCATGATGTCCCGCTTGTCGCTGGATGCGGTGATGTCGTAAAACACGATTTCGTCGGCCCCGTTTTCATAATAGAACCTGGCCATTTCAACGGGATCGCCGATATCGACGTTATCTTTGAATTTGATGCCCTTGGTGGTCCTGCCCTCCCGAACATCCAGGCAGGGAATAATGCGTTTGCTGAGCATGGGAATTATTCCTTCAAGTTAACGGCATCGGGCATCCACCGACAGAAATTGTTCAGCAGCGCCAGACCCGGCCTGCCGCTTTTTTCCAGGTGAAACTGGGTTGCAAGGATGTTGCGGTATCCGACCACGGAAGCAAATTGAATTCCGTAACGGGTTGTTCCAACGACATGGTCCAATCGGGCCGGCTCCGGATAAAATCCGTGCACAAAATAAAATTCGTCTGTTTCCCTGACACCTTCCAGAACCGGGTGATCCTTGACCGGGTGAATGCGATTCCATCCCATCTGGGGAATTTTAAGCCGGTTTCCGTCCGAATCGCAAAGATCCCGGGGAAACGCCTTGACGGTTCCAGGAATGATCCCAAGGCACGGGGTCTCATTTTCGTCACTAAATCCCATGATGATCTGGGTTCCGAGGCAAATTCCCAGCATCGGCTTTCCCTGGTTGAATGCTTCATGGAGCGCCGCGTCCAGGCCGAGACGCTTGAGGCTTGCCATGGCGGATCCGGCCGCACCGACTCCGGGGAAAATAATGCGTTCGGCGGCGCTGATTTCCTCAACATCCCGGGTGACGGTATTTGGAAATCCCAGATGGGTTGCCGCGCGGGCCACGCTGGCCAGGTTTCCGGCGTCGTAGTCAACAATTGCTATCATATTTATTACCCGTCGGCCATTTTTGCTTGCTCCCACAATACGTTCAGTTCGGCATAGGGGGCTGAATCGATCTGCCGGCCGTCCTGAGCAAGGACTTGTTCCATGTGTTTAAACCGTTTTTCAAATTTCCGGGTGGAATCCGCCAGGGATGTTTCCGGATGCAGTTTTGCGAACCTGGCGACATTCACCAGTGTAAAAAGTACATCGCCGAATTCCAGGGACAGTTTTTCCCTGGCTTTTGCATCTGTCTGCATGCCGGATACCGGGATATCATCAACCTCGGATTTAAATTCCGCCCATTCTTCCTCAACTTTTTCCATGACTCCCGAGATCGACTTCCAGTCAAATCCGGCCCTGGCGGCCCGTTCGGAAATCCGGTATGCTCGAATCAACGCAGGAAGGCCGCTGGGAATGGAATCCAGAAGGCCGGCATTTCCGGCATGGTTTTTTTCGGTCATTTTGATGGTGTGCCAGCGCCGGCGCACCGCTTCGCTGGTTTCGGCGGTTTCCTGCCCGAAGACATGCGGGTGCCGGCGGATCATTTTCCGGGTATTGCGGCGGGCGACATCCTGAATATCAAAATGACCGGCTTTCTGATACAGATGGGCTATGAAAAGTATCTGAAACAAGACATCCCCGAGTTCCTCGCAAACATCTTCGGGGTTTTTGGACTCAATGGCATCCACCAGCTCGTAAACTTCTTCGATCAGGTAAACAGCCAGGGTCCGGGGGGTTTGTTTTCTATCCCAGGGGCATCCGGTTTCTCCGTTCAATTTTTCAATCAGGTGAATCAGAGCGGATACGTCTTTGAGATCCGATGTCACTGGGTGAGATTCCAATTTTTCTTCAATTCCACAATTTTGGTTGAAAATTCAAGTTTCATATCCTTGGAAACCATCTGCGCCATGATCTCGGAGATTCTGGAAACATGCGGCGCCAGAAGCGAATCCTTGATGATCGGCGCGCCCTTGGGAAGGAAAGCCGTCAGCATCATGAGCAGAACTGAGGCAATCAGGACGGCTTTGGCGATGCCGAAAAAAACGCCGCAGATCCGATCCACCCATCCCAGAAAAGCGATGTTCATCAGGTATTTGATGATGATCCCGATGATGCTGACCAGGATAAAAACACCGCAGAACAGCAGCATGAATCCGAGAATCTTGGCGTAGGCGGGGTTGCTGATCCACACCTGGAGGGGTCTTGAAATTTCATGATAATACGTATACCCGGCATAGAAACCGCCCAGGACCCCGATGATGGAGGAAAGTTCCTTAATAAGCCCCCTGAAAAAGCCTCTGATCAGGCAATAGCCCAGAATGACGGCAATGATTATATCAAATGGATTCATCGGATCCTTTCACAGCGCAAAGGCCAATATGACGGCTGAACGCAGCCGTCATGACAAAAACCGGTGTCTTTTGTCTTGGGAAGCGCTTGAGTTGTATAATTTACTCCGCTAGTATATAACACGGTAGCAGTGAGTCAAGGTGTTTTTGCGTGAATGCGGCAAGTTCAGCCCCATGCCCCAGGGTGACTTGCCGGCCGATCCGGCATCCATGCTCCGGCGGTGCATGGGTGATGACGCCTTCTTCAACGGCTGTTCCGGGTCGTTCAATCCGCCAATTGGATGGATGCATCAACGGCGATGGGAATGCCGCTGGAAACGATCAGGGGATTGATGTCGACTGCCTGAATTTGCGGACAGGCAAGTCCCAGCCTTCCCAGTTGAATCAAAATGTCGGCCAGTGCGTCCCGGTTTACGGCAGCGATATTTCGAAATCCGTTCAGGATGTTTTGGGCGCGAAGCCGATCCATCAGGTGAAAGGCATCTTTTCGGCTGATCGGCGCAACGGCATAGGCCGTATCATTCAGGGCTTCCGCAAAAATGCCGCCCAGTCCCAGCATGATACAGGGGCCGAACTGCGGGTCTCGAAGGAACCCGGCGATCATCTCGATGCCGCCCCCGATCTGCTGTTGAACCAGGATGCCGCCGCCGGAAGGCATGGCTGCGCAAAGATCCGAATAAGCGGTTTCAACCATTTCGTTTGAGTGAATGCCGGTTTTTACCAGCCCTTGCTCGGTCTTGTGGATGACGCCCGGTGCAATCCCTTTCATGACAACGGGAAACCCGAAATCCGATGCGGCGCCCTTTGCTTCGGACCGGGAACCGACGATTTTTTCAGATACCACGGGAATGCCAAACTCCGCCAGAATCTGTTTGGATACATGCTCGTCCAGGGTGCCTGACGACGATGCCAGGGCCTGCTTGGACCTGTCGGAAACAGCAGCCTGTTCAAATGACCCGGTGGAAGCCTGCCAGGGCGTCTCCCTTTTGTTTCTTTTGAACAACATGTGAAGACATTCAACCGACCGGCGAATTTCCCGAAAAACCGGAATTCCCTGTTTCTGAATGGCGGTCTGCATATCCAGCGCCTGTTCGCGCTCGCCGATCAGCCATGCGACCATGGGTTTTCCGGCCGATTTTACCCTGTCGGCCAGCGGCGAAATGTCAAAATTGAGGGAAAAACCGCCCGCAAACAGGTGCAGCAAAATCGCATCCACCCCGGAATCCGCGCAGACAGCCTCGATTGCGGCAAGAAACGTTTTTTCACCGCCGTTTTTTTCAACAGCCGGCCACAGGTCAATGGGATTGGAAATCGGCATCCAGTCCGGAAAGACGGATTTCAATGCATCACAGGTTTGGCGGGACAGGTCGGCCACTTTCAGTCCCAGGTTTTCAATAAAATCCGCTGAAACGATGCCCGCGCCGCCGCTGTAAGTCAGGACGGCGATCCGGCCGGGAAGATCCGGGCAAGCCCCTGGAAATGCGGCCAGGGTTCTGCACAGATCCATCATTTGTTTGAAATCGGTTGCTTCCACGATTCCGGCCTGAAACAGCGCACCGGTGATGACGGCGCCGTTTCCGGCAAGGCTTGCGGTGTGGCTCATGGCTGCCTGGGCGCCTTTGCCGCTTTTGCCGCCTTTTAAAACGACAATGGGTTTGGGCGACCGGCTGGAGATTTCCATAAACCGGCGGCCGTCGGAAACGGATTCCATGTAAAGCCCGATGACCTTTGTCCGGGTATCCCGGATCAGGTATTCCAGAAGTTCACTTTCTGCAACATCCACTTTGTTTCCGATGGAGCAGACCTTGCTGATTCCCATGGTTCCGTGGGTCATGGTATCGATCAGAAATCCCGCGGACAGCATGCCGCTTTGCACAATCAGTGAAACCTCTCCGGGAACCAGCCCGTATTGCCATATCGAGGGGGAAACAAAGGAAAATAAATGGCGCCGGACAACATCCACTAGTCCCATGCAGTTCGGACCCCACAGCCGGATGCCGGTTTCTTGGGATATCCGGCGCAGCAAATCCTGAAGTTCTTTCCCGGATTTTCCTGTTTCGGAAAACCCGCCGGATTCGATCATGACGCCGGGTATCTTACGGATCGCGCACTGCCGGACGGCATCCGGAACCAGGGGCGCCGGAACAAAGACGATCGCAAGATCAACCGGATCCGGAACATCCAGAACGCGCGGATAGCAGGTCAGTCCTTCAATTGCGGCATACCTTGGATTTACCGGATATATTTTTCCGCAAAAGCCGTTTAGCAGATTTGTCAGAATGGAAAATCCCCCCTTGGCGGCATGGGGCGTTGCACCGATCAGGGCGATTCCTTTTGGATTGAAAAAAAATTCCACTTTTGATTTGCCTCCGGAGTGTTAGCAATGTATTTTGGACAAAAGACGTCTTTTGGCAGATGACGCCGTTTTTTAATGTCATCCGGCCGCATTCTTGTCAAGTGAAAACGAACAAATGTTCGGTTATCCGGAATGCGCAAAAGGGGGAAGGAATGAGGCTGTATGCCGTTGCGGATATTCATGGCAGATCCGATCAAATGGCCAAAGTCAGGAACAATGTGGAAAAGTATCGTCCGGATGCAATGGTGGCCGCGGGCGATATCGCATCGTTTCGAAATGCCGCTTTTGTTTCGGAACTGGGGGGGCTTCTGATTCCGGTTTTGGCGGTTCGCGGCAATACCGATTCAAAACAGGTTGAGTCCTGGTTCGGCCTGAACGAAAACACCATTTTCCTGAATAACCGTGATGTGATGCTTCAGGGAATTCATTTTGCGGGGGCAAGCGGGACCCTGCCGCTGCCTTTCCGGTCCCGGATCGCTTTCAGGGAGAGTGCCATCTGGAATCGGCTGACTTTGCGGATAACGCCTCAAACCCTATTGATTGCGCATCCGCCGCCCCGGGGCTGCCTGGACCGCGTTATGGGAAAATATCACGCCGGGTGCGGATCCCTTGAAAAAATTATCCGCGGATATCAGCCTGCCCTGCTGATCTGCGGGCATATCCACGAGGATGCGGGCGTGGCTCGTCTGGGCAGGACCCTGATCGTCAATTGCGCCCTGGGGCCATCCTGTGAAGGGGCTGTCATCGATATTCAAAACGGCTGCATCACCGCTGAAATTCTGGGGAATCAGCGGTCGGATCAAACAAGGTCCTGTTGATTTTCATGCGGTTATACATTAAAAGGATGAACATGAGGACACGGGAGATTTTGCGCTCCCTGATCAATAAATCTTGATGGCCTCGCAAAAAGTCAAAATTCGGACGGCTTTGTAAAAAGTTCGCAGGCAAGGCGCGCAAATCCTGAGGAGTGATGCGTACTTATGGTACGCCGCAACGACGAAGGATGCAGCGCAACGCAGCATCCGGACTTCTTACGATGCCGTCAATCTTGTAACGGTGTCGACTATCGAAAAGGATGGAAATCATGACGAAAAAAATCTGGATTGTGCTGATGTTGATGATGGTATTGCCCGCTATGACCTTTATGGCTTCATGCGCCAAGAAAAAAATTTATTCCGATGCCGCTATGAATCAGTCTTCAGAGGATTCGGCTGAACGGGCCAGAAGGGAAGCCGAGGCCAGGCAGCGCGCTTTTGACGAGCAGCAGTTGCGGGATCAGGCGGGCGGCAAAGCGGGCGGAGCCGGCGGAGCTGGGCTCGGTTCAGGCAAATCGGCAACCCGGAACAGTTTTGTTTCAGAAGATATTTATTTTGAGTATGACAGCGCCGCACTTGTTCCAGAAGCGCGGGAAGTTCTCAAACGCAAAGCCGAGTGGCTGCGCAGCAACCCGAATGTTTCCGTCATTGTTGAAGGCCACACGGATGATCGGGGGACCGTTGAATACAACCTGGCCCTGGGCGAGCGGCGAGCCGCAAGCGCCATGTCGTTTCTGGTGGATTTGGGGATTCCTGAAAACAAGCTGACTCCGATCAGTTACGGTAAAGAGAAGCCGGCCAACCCGGGTCATAATGAAACCGCATGGGCGGCCAACCGCCGGGTGCATTTCGAGATCAAAAAATAGCCGTCCGAAGGACAGCCGCATGAATCCCCATCGCGGGAAAATCCTTGTTGCAGATGATGATCCCATCATCCGGTCCATTCTTCAAAGAATTTTTGAGAAATCCGGGTTCGAAATCATCTCTGCCTGCAACGGAAAAGAGGCCGCAGATCTGCTATCGAACGAGATCTGCGCCGTCATTCTGGATCTGGAAATGCCGGTCATGGGCGGCATAGAATGCCTGCGGCACATCCGAAAACTTTATCCGAACCTGTCTCCCATCATGCTGACCGCAAGCAGTGAGTTTTCCAGCGCCGTCGAGGCCATGCGAAGCGGCGCTTTCGACTACATCACCAAGCCCTTTAATCCGCGGCAATTGCTCGCCCTGGTGGACAAGGCCATAGAAACGGATGCGCAGGCCAAACGGCTGCACCGTCTTGAGGCGGAGCTGACGAGGGCCCGGGAGCGGGAAATTGAAACCGCTTCAAAGATTCAGCAGACCCTGCTGATGGGTATTCCGCCAAAAGATTTCAAGGGAATGGAGATTGCCAACTGGACCATTCCCTCTCAAAAAGTGGATGGTGACTTTTACGATTTTATTGTCATTGATTCCCGATGCCTGGATGTTGTGGTCGGCGATGTCATGGGAAAAGGCATTGCCTCGGCGCTCCTTGGCGCCGCACTCAAGAGTTATTTCCTTCGGGTGATTCATGAGCTTGAATGCGCCGCTGCCCCAAGGAATGCGTCCCCTGAACCCGATGCCATCGTTTCGGCCGTTCAGGCGGCCATGGTTCAGCAAATGGAGGAGCTGGAGACATTCGTCACCCTGTGCTACGCCCGGTTCGATCTTGGCAGGAAAGAAATGCGGTTTGTGGATTGCGGCCACATGCGAACCATCCAGTACCATCGGGCGGCCCGGACATGCAGCCTGCTCCAGGGAGTGAACATGCCGCTGGGGTTTCCGGAAACAGAGCCCTTTACACAGATTTCCGCGCCATTTGTGAACGGAGATTTCTTTTTCTTTTATTCCGACGGACTTACCGAAGCCATGAATTCGGACGGCCTGCTTTTTGGTGAAGAGCGGCTGGTTGCGTCCGTCAAAGCCTGCGCCGCTTTTTCCCCCGGCGAGATCATTGAAAAAATATGGATTGACATTGTCTCATTTTCAGGGTCTGACGCTTTCAGGGATGATTTTACCTGTGTTGTTGTTAAGATCGACCTGCCCGAACCGCCGTTGTCCCGGCCGGTTGCCGAGGTGGAAAAGACATTTTCAAGCGATATGAATGAATTGTCCGGCATCCGGCAATTCGTCCGAAAATTTTGCAAAACCATTCCGCAGCCCCTGCTGGGCGAAGACCGGAAATCCCTGATCGAACTGGCCGTAACCGAAGTCGCCACAAACATCATCCGTCACGCCTACAGCGGACAATCCGATGCCTCGATTCAGGTTGCCGTCAGACTGTTTCCGGAAACCCTTCTTATCGAATTTGCCGACAAGGGAAAAGGGTTCAGCCCGGAAACCATTCCACATCCCCATTTTGACGGATCCCGGGAAGGCGGCTTCGGTCTGTATATTGTGTCCCAAATCGCGGATGATGTCGTATATTCCAGAGACCAGGACAATACGAACCGTACCCGGCTGAAGATTCTTTTGAAGCCGGCGCCCGGGTGACGCCGCAGCGTTCTTTCGGTTAATCCTGCCTGCCTCTCGTATCCTGTCCGGACTTTCGTCATCAGCTTCTCACTCTCTCGGAATAACCGGAAAAAACTGCTGTGTTTTTTCCGGTCGGATGACATCGGTGGACCGGGCCGGGCTCCTTAAGCGAGTTGTCACGGAGGATGCGATGCTTCACCAACCTGCACTGGATGATATCGGACATCTGGCTGTTGCGGCCGGCAAGGCGATTCTGGAGATTTATCACACGGATTTTTCGGTGAATTATAAAGCGGATCTCTCGCCGTTGACTCAGGCCGATACTCGCTCGCACCAGATTATTTCCGACGGGCTCCAGGCCGCATATCCGGAAATCCCCGTGCTTTCCGAAGAAGGAAAATCCGTTTCCTGGGAGGTTCGAAAAGACTGGGACCGGTTCTGGCTGGTGGATCCGCTGGATGGAACCAAGGAGTTTATCAAGCGAAATGACGATTTTACGGTCAACATCGCCCTGATATGCAACCGAATGCCGGCCATGGGTGTGGTGTATGTGCCCGCCCTGAATGATCTGTATCTGGCGGATGTTCAAAACAAAGGGTGTTACCGGCATTTCAGGGGATGCAAAACCCGGTTGAAGGTTCCGCCGAAGATGCCGGTAATGGCTCTTAGAATCGTGCAAAGCCGATCGCACCCTTCCGCCGAGCTGGATGCTTTTATGCAGCAGTTTTCGGATACGGAAAGCATCCTGCGGGGAAGCTCCCTGAAATTCTGTGCGGTTGCCTCCGGAGAGGCGGATCTGTACCCGCGGCTGGGCCCGACCTGGGAGTGGGATACCGCGGCCGGCCATGCCGTGGTGCTGGCTGCCGGCGGTCTGGTGGTGGATCTTGCGGGGATTCCCGTCGTCTACAACAAACAAACGCTTTTAAACGGCCCGTTCTTGGCGGCTCCCAGCCTGGAGTTTCTTCAAAGAATCCATGCGATATCGGGGTTATTCGATCCTGCTGTTGTAGAGGCGAAGGCTGTTTGATACCACGGTTATGCTGCTGAAGGCCATTGCCAGGGCCGCCAGGATGGGGTGAAGCTGCCGCAGCATCAGCGGAAATGACTCAAAAGGGTAGAGAACCCCGGCGGCAACCGGTATCAGTATCAGATTGTAGAAAAAAGCCCAGAACAGGTTCTGCCGAATGGTTTTCATGGTGAGACGGCTTAGCTGAATGGCGCGCGAAATCCCGGCTAGGCTGCCACTGGATAAAATGACATCGGCGGTTTCAATGGCCACATCGGTTCCTGTGCCGATGGCAAACCCCACATCCGCCCGGGCAAGGGCAGGGGCGTCATTGATGCCGTCTCCTACCATTCCGACTTTTTCGCCTTTTTCCTGCCAGGCTTTGACTACGGATGATTTCTCATCGGGCCGGACTTCAGCCGCAACGCTGTCGATACCAACCTGCCGGGCAATGCTTTCGGCTGTCATCCGGTTGTCGCCGGTCAGCATGATTACTTTCAAATTCTGACGATAAAGCCCCTGAATCGCGCTTGCGGATTCCGGCTTCAGGGTATCGGATACGGCGACAAGCCCCCAGATGCGATCTTCGACGGAAAGCAGCATTACGGTGTTTCCGCCGGATTGAAGCCCGGTAATCACCGCTTTGTCGGCTTCGGAAAGCAGGGCGATTTCAGGAAACCAGTCCGGCTTTCCCACCTTGACCAGCCCGCCCCGGATCATGGCCTCAACACCGGCCCCGCTGGTGGATTTGAATTTTTCAGGATCGGCCGGGATCAGTCCTTTTTTTACGGCTTCATTCACAATGGCCCTGCCCAGGGGGTGCTCGGATCCTTTTTCAACCGAGGCTGCCATTTCCAGGATTTGATCCGGGGATCGGCCGGGGCGGCCGGCGCGGCCAAGCGGCATGACGGCGGAGACGGAGGGTTTTCCCCGGGTGATGGTGCCGGTTTTATCCAGGATGACCGTTGTGATGCGGGTTGCCGTTTCAAGGGACTGGCTGTTTTTAAAAAGAATGCCTTTTTCAGCGCCTTTTCCGGTTCCGGCCATGATGGCCGTGGGCGTGGCAAGTCCCAGGGCGCAGGGGCATGCGATTACCAGAACCGCCACCATCCGGATCATGGATGGTACAAACCGGCCGGTGATTCCCCACCACAGAAAAAACGTGAGGATGGCGATGGCGATAATGGCTGGAACAAAAACGGCTGCTATCCGGTCCGCCAGGGCCTGAATCGGGGCCTTGCTTCCCTGTGCCTCCTGAACCAGACGGATGATCTGGGCAAGGACCGTGGTTTTCCCAACGCGGGTGGCTCTGAATTTGAGAAGGCCGTGTCCGTTGATGGTTCCGCCTGTGATCTGGCTTTCCGGTGTTTTATGCACCGGCATGGGCTCGCCGCTCAGCATGGATTCATCCACCGATGATTCGCCTTCCAGCACAATACCGTCCACCGGAACACGTTCGCCGGGGCGCACCAGGAGAACATCCCCCGCACGGACGCGGGCGATCGGAACCTGAATTTCTGTCGTGTCTGCCAAAACGGTCGCCGTGGCCGGCCGCAGCCCGATGAGTTTCCGGATAGCCCCGCCTGTTTTTCCCTTGGTCCGCGATTCCAGCATCTTGCCAAGCTTGATCAGGGTGATGATGACGGCCGATGTTTCAAAATACACATGAGCTCCCAATACGGGGAAGATCAGAAGGGCAACAGAGTAGAAATAGGCCACCGAGGATCCCAGGGCGACCAGGACATCCATGTTGGCGCTTTTATTCCGGATGCTTTTGATACCGCCGACATAATAATCCCACCCCGTGTAAAACTGAACCGGGGATGCCATCAGAAAAAACGCCCAGTTTACCCACGGCGCATGACTCCAGTGCCCGATCAGGCCGAAATCCCGGGCCATGCTCCACAAAAAAAGGGGCAGGGCGAACAGGATGCCGACGATGAATTTTTGCGTCTGATCCCTGATTTCAGCGGCTCTTGCAAGCTGTTCGATATCCTCGGCATCTTCCCCGTCTTCTTCAGCCAGTATCGCCTTGAATCCGGCCTTTTCAATGGCCGCCGCCATGGCATCGACGCTTGCGGCCGTGGGGTCGTACTCGACAAAAACCCGTTCGGATGCAAAATTCACCGATGCCTTCACGACGCCGGGAACTTTACGGGTCAGGGCCCGCTCGATGTTCATGGCGCAGTTGGCGCAACTCATTCCGGTTACCGGAAATTCGATTTTGGCGGTTTCAGGCGGTAAAGACGGCTCAGTCATGGCATGCATCCCTTTGCGCTGGTTATTTTGACGGCAATCCCATGAAGCAATTTTTCAATCAGTCGCCGGATAATTGATGTCTTTCAAGATATCCTGAATCTTCTCAAGGGTTAACGGCGCAATCCATTCGACGGTAACCTGCTTGTCGGCCGGATTTCCTTCAACCGTAACAATGCCCTTGATCTCGATCAGTTCATTTTTAATGGCTGCAACGCAGTGGCCGCAGGCGATATTGGGGATGGTAAAGACATGTTTTTCCATTTTTTTTATCCTTTCAAAAATGTTTTGTTTTGATAGTAACCTTATTTCAAGACAAGTCAATTCTGATGAACCTGATTTTAGCGGCTGGTTACACTGTCAGGTACGGAGCCTTGCCAGATTGTCCCTTGCAAAATCAATGGAAGGGTCCAGGGAAAGCGCCAGTTCATAATAGTGAATGGCTTCATCGATCTTTCCAAGATCGCGGTAATTGGAAGCGATATTGGCGTAATCGATTGCGGAACCGGGATTGAGGGCGACCGCTTTTTGGAAACAGGCGATGGCTTTTTCGTGGTCCTTGAGTTTGAAATGGCAGAATCCCAGAAGATTGTGAATGTCCGTGCGCTCGGCATCAAGACTTTCCCCTTTTTCAAGGACGTTGATGGCAGCTTTGTAGTCTGCCATTTCCTTTAGCGCGATCCCCAGATATGAATAAATGCTGGGAATATCTTGAAGGAGCGGATTCAGGTCAAGGGCCTGGCTCAGATGCGAGCAAGCGGTTTTGGGGTCATTCAGGGAAAGGCGGGTGACTCCCAGATAAAACTGAAGGTAATACTTGTCCGGAAGCATCCGGTCCATTCTCAGAAGCTCCCGGACTGCCAGCTCCGGCGGCCGGGTTTCAGCGATGAGCTTGGCGGCGAACATCCCGACGCTGGTCCCCAGCGCCCGTTCCCTGAAACGGGCGCCCGGAACAATCGTGTAAAACGCCGGGATATCAAGTTCCGGGTGCCGGGTGTTGATGACGATGACATCCATGCCTTTTTGGGCAAGGGCGGCAATGCAGTTTTCAACTTCGATCCGGATATTGTTGTTTGAAAGGTTCGGAAGCGATGCGATGGAAATACGGCTTTGCGTTTGGGTGATAAACCCGGCCTGGTCCAGACTGCTGAATTTGGGAAGCCCGCTGGCTTCGTAATTGGCGCCGGTGTTAAAGTCACCGGCCAGTTGCGCCACTTCGGTCAAGGCCCGGCTGAAGGCTTTTTGCGGATCAGGGGTTGTGCCAGCGGTCCAGATGATTTCGCTGGTCCGGGGAAAGGTGGCCGGATCATAAGCCAGAATGCCGACCGTGGGAATTCCGGTATCCAGCGAAAAATCAGAGACAAAAAGCCGGATCCCTGTCTTGAGGTATTTCTGAAGCATTTCCCGGACCAGGGGCTCGGTTGCGGAATCCGGGGATATGGCCGGTACCTTCAGCTTTCCGTGGCTGATGATTGATGAGACGTGCCGCTCGACAATCTCGCAGATTCCCTGGCTGATGGCCTCTTCCACACAATTGCCCGCGGACGGTCCGTTGTATTCGTTGATGGCGAAAAACCAGTTAAACGGAATCAGAACCGCTTCCTGCCGGGTCAGGTTATATCCCCGGGTCCATTTCAGAGGAAGCGATTCAAATATTTTTCGGGTGATCGCAAGCTCCTCGGAATGATCGTGAACGGATTGGGCGATGGTTTCAAATGGAAGGGCGGTTTCTTTAAGGTTATTCCAGGTATCGGTGATAAAATTGCCCGGCGTGTTGCAGAAGCTGAAAAAGCTGAAGCGTTCGGCAAGCTCCATCACGGCGCTGGCCTCGGCCTGGGCAGGCGCGGCCCCCTTTCCCATCTGTTTGCGTGTTCCGGTTACGGCCCTTGCGTCCTTGCCGCAATAACTCAGATAGACGGGAATCCCAAGCCGTCCGTTATCGATGCGCTCGGTTCGCTCCAGAATATCCAGATTGACATGCCGGAATCTTTCCTTGATTTTTTTTACGGTTTCCTCCGGCGGCAGAACCTTGTCCTGATCCAGCGTATATTGTTTGAATGCATCCTTTAGCACTACCTTGCAAGTCATCTGTCCTCCGGATTCAGTGTGCGGGTGATCAACGAAATTCTTGACGTTACGGGTTGGATTTGTTAAATAGCCAAAAACGTCGAAATTGTGGGGATGTAGCTCAGCCGGGAGAGCGCGGCGTTCGCAATGCCGAGGCCAGGGGTTCGATCCCCCTCATCTCC
>JBBIPX010000056.1:0-20568 GCA_037442625.1 Desulfobacteraceae bacterium | reverse complement strand
TCATGATGGACTTTCACCGCTGCATCGGGTGCCGGTTCTGCATGGCTGCCTGTCCGTTCGGCGCCAGAAGTTTTAATTTCAGGGATCCCCGGCCGTTTATCAAGGATCTCAACAAGGAATATCCGACCCGGATGAAAGGCGTTGTTGAAAAATGCAATTTCTGTGTTGAAAGGCTTGCGGTCGGCAAAATGCCGGCCTGCGTCGAGGTGTCCAACGGTATTTTGACCTTCGGAGATCTCTATGACCCCAATTCCGCGGTCCGGGAATTGCTGAAAACCAATTTCACCATTCGGCGGAAACAGAGCCTGGGCACGGAGCCCTCAGTTTACTATATCGTGTGAGGTGGTTATGCTTGAATTAGCCTTAAAAGGGAATAAAAAGTATTTCGGCTGGTTAACAGCCCTTCTGGTTCTCGTCGGCATCGGATTCGGAACTTACCTGTATCAGCTCGGATTCGGTTTGGGAATCACCGGCATGAGTCGGGACGTATCCTGGGGATTTTATATTGCCCAGTTCACCTTTCTGGTCGGGGTTGCGGCCGGAGGTGTGATGGTGGTGCTCCCGTATTATCTTCACAATTACAAGGCATTCGCCAAGGTCACCATTCTGGGTGAATTCCTGGCCATTGCCGCAATCACCATGTGTCTGCTCTTTATCATGGTGGATCTTGGCCAGCCCATGCGCATGCTCAACGTGATTCTTTACCCGACGCCCCATTCCGTCCTGTTCTGGGACATGATCGTCTTGAACGGCTATCTTTTCCTGAACATCGTGATCGGCTGGAACGTGCTCGAGGCGGAAAGAAACAACGTGCATTACCCGATGTGGCTAAAGCCCCTGATCTACCTTTCCATCCCGTGGGCGGTCGGCATTCATACGGTTACGGCCTATCTGTATTGCGGTCTTCCGGGCAGGGGATTCTGGCTCACGGCCATTTTGGCTCCCCGGTTTTTATCCTCCGCGTTTGCGGCCGGTCCGGCCCTTTTGATTTTGCTTTGCATGATTATCCGAAAACTTACCAATTTTGATCCGGGCAAAGAACAGATTCAGTCTCTGGCAAAAATTGTTGCTTACGCCATCTGCCTCAATGTCTTTTTCTTCCTCTGCGAAGTGTTTGTTGTGTTCTACAGTCAGATTCCCGAGCACATGGATCATTTGAAATACTTGTTTTTCGGGCTTCAGGGAAAAAGCTCGCTTGTTCCCTGGATGTGGACGTCCATGGCCCTGATGGTTCTCAGCATCATTCTTTTGGTCAATCCCGCCACCCGCAAAAATGAAAGCGTTCTGACGGTCGCCTGTATCACGGTTTTTGCAGGGACCTGGATCGACAAGGGGCTGGGAATGATCTCCGGCGGATTTGTCCCCTCTCCCCTTCACCATGTCACGGAGTATGCGCCCACGTTCCCCGAGATTCTCATTACGATCGGTGTTTATGGTGCGGGGTTCATCGTGCTGACGATTCTCTACAAGATGGCGGTGGGCGTTAAGGAAGAAGTCCGATCTTAAATATCTGCTGAATTACCATTCCAAGGGCATCTTTTGAAAAAAGAGATGCCCTTTTTTTATTAAAGCCGTGGCAAGGTGATGGCATCATTCATGGAACTTTCTGAAAATCTGGAAATCGAAGGGGGGCGGAAATGGCAAGCCCTGCAGGACGCTGCCAGGCGTCAAGGTATTGTATTTTTGGAGGATAGATTCGCCGGGTCCCTTCGGCCGGTTCTGGCATTCAGCGATTTTGTTTCGCAAAGCTGCCTCCGATACCCTCGGCTGCTTCAGGATCTGGTTCAGTCCGGTGACCTTTTCCGGCGGTATTTAAGGCAAGAATATGACGCCAAAATTCAGAACTGCCTTCCGGATGAACTGGATGAAACGACAATGGAAAGGTGCCTGCGGTATTTCCGGCAAAGGGAAATGGTCCGTATTGCCTGGAGGGATCTGGCCGGGTGGGCGGATCTTCAGGAAACCATGGACTGCCTGTCTTTTCTTGCGGATTCCTGCATCAAATGTGTGGAAACGGTTTTGTATGACCGGTTTTGCCGTGATTATGGAACGCCTGTAAATACCCAAGGAATCCCGCAACGGCTGGTGGTGCTGGCAATGGGAAAACTTGGTGCCGGAGAACTGAATTTTTCATCGGATATCGATCTGATATTTGCCTATCCCGATCCGGGCGCTACGGTGAACGGGCCGGCTGAAATGAGCAATGAGGCGTTTTTTGCGCTTCTTTGCCGGCGATTGATCGCCGTCTTATCCAGAACGACTTCAGAAGGGTTTGTGTTCCGGGTGGACTGCAATTTAAGGCCATTTGGTGAAAACGGCCCTCTGGTGATGAGCTTTGACAACATGGAGGATTATTACGTTCGTCAGGGCCGGGAATGGGAGCGGTATGCATGGATCAAGGCGCGGGCGGCAGCCGGAGACTTGGATGCCGGCCACCGGCTCATTCTAAGCCTAAAGCCCTTTGTGTTTCGAAGGTACCTTGATTTCGGCGTTTTTGATGCGCTGCGGGAAATGAAATTAAAGATATCCCTGGAAGTCAGCCGGAAATCCATGGCTGGAAATATCAAACTCGGGCCCGGGGGCATCCGGGAAATCGAATTTTTCGGGCAGATTTTTCAACTGACCCGGGGCGGCGTCAACCCCGAGCTTCAGAACCGGTCCATATTAAAGGTACTGGGGCTGCTTGTCGAAAAACAGATCATTTCACCGCAAGTGCATGAGCACCTGCTTCAGGCATATTATTTTTTGCGTCGAACCGAACACCGGCTGCAGGAATTTTCCGATCAGCAAACACATCAGATTCCAACGGATTCCGAAGGGTGCCAGCGCCTTGGTGCTGCAATGGGTTTTTCAGATGGCGCGGCGTTTATTCAGGAATTGTCCAGGCAAATGGCCCGGGTTCACAAGCATTTCAATACCCTTCTGGAGACGCCTCAGTCGAGTCCGATCGCTGGTTCCGACACCCCGGTTGAGAGTGTGCTGAACGGCGTCTGGCTGGCGCCGTCGGACCGGGAACAGGATCGAAGGACGCTACAGAATCTCGGGTTTCAGCATCCCGATACCGTGCTGGATCTGCTCGGCAACTTGCGCGTGGATTCCGCCACCCGCGCGCTCAGCAGGGAGGGCCGGCAGCGCCTGGATCGCCTGATCCCCTTTCTTCTGAAGGAAATTCTTCCCCTGGATCATCCGGATTTGGCCCTAAGCCGGATCATGGATATATTAAAGGCTATTGAGCGCCGTACCAGCTATCTGGCGCTGCTGCTGGAAAATCCGCATGCCCGAATTCACCTGGTGAAGTTGGCGCACGCCAGCCCGATGATCGCAACCTTGCTGTCCCGGCACCCGGCACTTCTGGATGAGCTTCTGGATACCCGCACCCTGTATACTCCTCCCGAAAGGGCGGAACTTGGTGCTGAAATCGCGGAAAAAATGCGACTGGTTCCTTCACGGGATCTGGAATATCAGATTGAGCAGCTTTGTATTTTTAAACAGGTCAATGTGCTGCGAGTGGCGGCCGCGGACGTGACCGGAGCGCTGCCGCTGATGCGAACCAGCGATCACTTGACGGAGATCGCAGAGACGGTGCTGAATCAGGTGCTGGAACTGTGCTGGAACCACCTGGTTTCAAAACACGGAACGCCTGCCAGTTCACTTGACGGGATTGCCTGCAACAGGGGCTTTGCGGTGATTGCTTACGGAAAACTGGGCGGAATCGAGCTTGGCTATGGCTCGGATCTGGATCTGGTTTTTCTGCATGCCGGAGATCCCGGTGAAACCGATGGAAGCTTCCCGATTGACAATTCCCAGTTTTATTCCCGGCTGGGCCAGCGGGTGATTCACATGCTGACGGCGCGAACCCCGGCAGGAACTCTCTACGAAGTGGACATGCGGCTGAGACCCAGCGGCAGTTCCGGAGTCCTGGTCAGCCATGCGGATGCGTTTGAGCAGTATCAAACCGAAAAAGCCTGGACCTGGGAGCATCAGGCACTGGTCAGATCAAGGCCGATCGGCGGAGATATTCGGGTTTGTGATTGCTTTGATGGGATTCGCCGAAAGGTGCTCTCACAAGCCCGGCAGCCGGAACACCTTCGCCGGGAAGTTTCGCAAATGCGTGAGCGGCTGCGAAGGGAGCATGCCGGTAAGGACCTTCAGCGATTTGATATCAAGCAGGATATCGGCGGAATCGTGGATATTGAATTCCTGGTGCAATATCTTGTGCTTTCAAAATCCCATGAACATGCGGCGCTGCTTCAGTGGACCGACAATGTCCGTCTTCTTCAGACCCTGATTGAAACCGGAATCCTTGCGGATTATCAGGCCCATTTCCTTAAGGAAGCCTATCTGACCTATCGGGCTGCAGTCCATCGGTTAAGCCTTGAAGAAAAACCGGCGATTGTTTCCGAAAGCCGGTTCCGGGCTTTTCGGGAAAAAGTTGCAACGCTTTGGAAACACTACATGCAGACTTTTTAGGATAAATATTTTTCTTGACTAAATATAGGATATAAAATAGTAAATTATTTTTCAAATAAATATTATTCAGGAATAATTGTCATGGGAATTCAGGAAAGAAAAGAAAGAGAGAAGGATCGGCGGCGGCAGCAGATTATCGTTGCGGCCAAAAGGGTTTTTTCGGAAAAAGGATTCAACAAGTCAACAATGGAAGACATCGCCAGCGAAGCTGAACTCAGTCCGGGAACCTTGTACCTGTATTTCAAAAATAAGGAAGAGCTGTATGCGTCCCTTTCACTAAGGATTCTGCAGTATCTTCATATTCGGGTCGAGCATGTCAACAAGGAAACGGATATTTCACCGGTGCAAAAACTGGAGAAACTGATCGCTTCCATGTATGATGTTTATGATTTTGATCCGTTGATTATCATCAACATGTTTCACCTTCAGTCCAGCGAAACGCTGAAAAATCTCTCCCCGCAACTCATGTCCCAGATCGAGGATCTGTCCCGTAAATCCATCGGCGCTATTTCAGGCATTTTTCGGGAAGGTGTCGAGAAAGGCGTTTTTATCGAAAAACATCCGGTCGCTCTTTCGGATATTTTCTGGTCCCTTTTTTCCGGAGTCATCCTTTGGGAAGCCAGCAAGAAAATCATGAATGAAGACAAGGACTATCTGAAAAAGACCCTGGCCATTGCCTTTGAAATTTTCTCTCGAGGCGTGATAATTGGAAAATCCGTGCGCTGATATGACAGTTTATTCATGCCGCTGTTTTTTCAGTTTCCTTGAAATTGATTGTCAGTTCATATTCACTGCCACCGGAAACTCTGGAAATTTTAAACCCCAGCTTTCTGCCCAGGGCCAGCATCTGCGTGTTTTCTGCCAGAACAACGCCCATCACGCTTTCAATGCCCCGCCCCTTTGCAATTGACAGGCACTGGCTGAGAAGCTCGGCGCCGATCCCCTTGCCCTGGCAGGCATCACTGACGATAACGGCAAATTCCGCGTGACTCTGTTTGATGTCCCGAATTACCCGGGCAACCCCCAGCATTTTTTCCTCCCCGCTGATTTCCTGAATCGCCACCAGCGCAATCTCCCGATCATAATCAATCTGGGTAAATCGCACCAGCATGCTATTTTGGAAACTTCTTAAAGGAGTAAAAAACCGCATGTATATGCTTCGCGGAGAAAGGGATTCATAGAGCGAAAGCAGCAGTGGAGCGTCTTCCGGACGAATGGGCCTTATCAGCAGCTCTCCAAACCCTTCCCGGAACACTTTGTTTTCATGCTCATTGGGATAGGGGCTGATGACAAGATGCAGGGGGGAAGGCGTGGCCGAAGCCTTAATGACAATCCCGGCATCCTCTGCGCATGCCCAACCGTCTCCCAGAAAAAGAGGGTTGATGACTATTTCCTCAATATGCTCGATGTCGGTGACAATCTGAGAAACCCGCATGAGGATTTCTTCCAGAAGTTCGATGTTTACCGACGGCAGATCCCGGAATCCCCCGAAAAGTCTGCTGATTTTTGTTTCTTCAATCAACATTCTTGCAAGATGCCGGTTAATGGGGGGCAGGGCGAATACCTGATCCCCGAAAACCTCCGACAGATTGCCGCCGGTTCCAAGCACCAGCACCGGTCCAAAATCCGGATCTTTTTTAGCACTTATTTTCAGCTCATGATGGGGCAGTGTGAGCGCGGAAGTGACGGGAATCCCGTAAGCTGCCAGCAATGCTTTTGACTCAGTTGCGGACATTTCATGGTAGCCGCTTGAAATATGGGCTTCGATAAGGGATCTGGCCTTGTCCCGGTTGAATTCCAGCCTGCGATGAAATTTTGGCGGAATTTCCTGCAACACTTCAATATTTCGCGCATATCGGTACAGGTCCATAAAGGCGCGCACTGCCCGTTCCGGCGTGTCAAAAGTCGGGATGCCGGAGCGGTTGAATACAAGGCGGGCAGTCGCCACGCTTTCTCCGCCCATCCAGGACGTAATGACCGATTTGGGTTTATCCTGAAGATAAGCACTGAGCGATTCGGCAATTCGGGTGGCGTCGCTCATGGCAATCGGCGAAAAGAGAACCACTACTCCGCTTATTTCCGGTGCGTTCATGCAAATGTCAACAGCTTTGAGATAACGTTCCGGGCTGGCGTCTCCCATGATATCCACCGGATTGGAACGGCTCCAGTAGGCTGGAAGTACCTGATCCAGCTTCAGCAATGTGTCTGAACTCAGGGCAGCCGGCGTTTGTCCATGGTCCTGCAACATGTCGACCGCCATGACACCCGGCCCTCCGGCGTTGGTGATGATGGCAAGACCGGTTCCGGCAGGCGTCGGCTGCTTGGCCAGAAGTTCCGAACAATCAAACAGTTCTTCAAAAGTTTTAACCCGTACAATGCCTGCCCGTTTGAAAGCGGCATCGTAAATGGCATCAACGCCGGTATTGGCGCCGGTATGCGAGGCCGCGGCGATGGCTCCGGATAGCGTTCTGCCGGATTTCAAGGCAATGATGGGTTTGACACGGGATACCGCCCGCGCAGCGCTCATGAAATTCCTGAAATGGCTCAGGCATTCGACATACATGATGATGCTGGAAACATAAGGGGCGCTCCCCAGATAATCGATTACGTCCCCGAAATCCACATCCAGCATGGAGCCCAGGCTGACGACGTGGCTGAAGCCAACCGATGCCGATCGCCTCTGTTCTGTGGTAGACAGATCAAGAATGGAAGCGCAGATGGCGCCGCTCTGGGAGATAAATGCGGTATTCCCAGGAATCGGCATGCGGTGAGACATGCTGGCGTTCAAAAACATGCGGGAATTGATGATGCCGATGCAATTGGGGCCGATCACTCGCAGGCCATAGGGCTGCGCCCTCTTTCTGATTTCAGCTTCGATTTGCCGGCCTTTGGCGCCGGCCTCCTTACCCCCCGCGGAAACGATGACCACCCCGCCCATTCCCGCAATACCGCATGCTTCGACAATTCCGGGCGCATCGGTGATATCCGTGGCAATAACGGCCAAATCCACAGGGACGGGAATCGCTTCAACGCTGGCAAATGCCATATATCCCATGATCTGGCTGTGACGGGGATTAACCGGAAATATTTCACCGCCAAACCCGCCATCTTTAAGATTTCGCATCATGACGGCGCCCATGCTGTCCGGCTTCTGGCGTGCACCGATGACAGCAATGGATTCGGGGTTAAACATTCTGTCCAGATTGTGAATGCCCATAAAGATTTCACCTTGCAAAAAATAGTTCGGGAGCCGGCAGGCCGGAGTTCGGATGTCTTTATTCGCTTCAACGGTTCTGTTTATTGATAGATTTCGCGGTTGTTGTTCCGGTGATCCACCATGTAAAGCAGTGTCGTTTTTTCCTTCAGCGCGGATTTCAACTCTTCCAGTTTGAGTCGATCAATACCGTAAATGCGGATGTAGACATTCCGGTATCCTTCGGGCGCCTTCTCATAAGACGTCAGAATGCTCGCCATTCTGCCGCCAAACGCGCGGATGATCTGAGCCACCTCCAGGATGGAGCCCTGGCGGTCCTCCAGGCGAAAGGCGAACTGGATTCCCCTTTTCCCGATTCCCGTCAGGGAAATGATCACCTTGAACAGATCTGTATGGGTAATGACCCCGACAATACCGCCGTCATTATCAACAACCGGGACCCCGGAAATCTTATTGGAAAGCAGCAGTTCTGCGGTTTCCTCGATTGTAAAATCCGGGGGGACCGAGATCGGGTTCGGCGACATGATATCCTTGACCTTAATGCTTGAAAGCAGATAGAGAAGCTCGTGCACTTCAAGGGTCGTGGCATCGGATGCCGAGGATTTTTTCAGATCCCTGTCCGTTAAAACGCCGACAAGTCGGTTTTTGTCCATGACCGGCAGCAGGGTAATCCGGTGCATTTTCATCAGATTCATGGCATCCTGCATGGAGCTTTGCTTATCTATCGTAATGGCGGGTTCGTTCATCCAGTTCTTCACAAGCATGGGTTTCACCTCCGGTTAAATGGTGCTGTTTAAATATTGCGGAATAAAATACGGCGGCCTTGTTTCCGGTAAATTCAATAAAACTGAATTGTCTGGCAGTGGATTTCATGGCCTCAAGATTATAGCGAAAGACATTCAGCCCGAAAACATCGGTATATGAAATAAGGTCTGTATCAACGATGATCATCGGGAACTGATCCACATATTGCCTCAGGGTATAAAGCAGTTGCTGGGCCGATGATCCGTCAAAACACCCCTGAATCTGAACATGCAGGAATTTGTTTCGGGGTGTTACAGATATGCTGAAACCGGATGACATGGATATACTCTCCTTTTGCCGCTTTGATCATCCGACTCTTAAACTTAAAAGCGGGACCGGGGATCTGCGGAAGAGTTTTTCAGCGGTTGATCCAAACAGAACACCGGCGATGTTGCCTCTTCCCTTGGAACCCATCACCGCAAGATCGGACCGGGTGTCGGTTATGGCTTGAATCAGTTCTACAAAAGGGGTCCCTGTTTTGATTAATTTATGAAATATCAAATTGTTATCATGAAGATCGAGCATCATCGCATCCATGGCCTGAAGTCTTTCATTTCGGGTCTGATCGATATATTCCTGGGCGCTCAGTTGAATATTGATGGATAGTCTGCCGACAATATCGATATCCCGCTGATTGATGACGTTGGCAATAACCAGATCGGCGCTCAAAGGCATAGCAAGGTTCACGGCGTATTCCAGAATGTATTTTGAAAATTGTGAAAAATCGATGGCTACAAGAATCCTGTGAATCGGTTTCATGTTTCTTCCTTTCGATTAAAGATGGCATGCAACTACCAATAGCAAGGAATATGCCGATTGTGGGAGATGACAGGAACCATTCGGTTTCAGTCAATGATATGAAATAGATATATGATTGCTTGAACTATTTACGGTTAAAGCAGCCAAAGGCTTTTGTCGAATTATTTTTCAGGTTGTAAAGTTAGCATACGTGCATGCATTCTGGATGATGTTCCTCTTGATAATCATTGGCGAATAAGATAAACGTGAGCCGGATCGTTATATTTTTAACGATGTCAGCCGCAGGTTTTATAAGGAGGCAATTGATGCAACGTAACAATTACTGGGCGGATCGATATATTGAAAAACAGAAAACCGGCGAGGAAGCCATCCGCATGATCCGGCCGGGACAGCGAGTTTTTATCGGATCTTCCTGCGGAGAGCCGCAGCACCTTGTCCGCGTGCTCTCCGAAGCTTCCAATTATTTCACCGACATTGAAATCGTCAGACTGCTGTCGCTTGAAAGCACGCCGCTGACTTTGATAGCCAATAAAACCCAGGATCAGATATTAAATATCAGGTCGTTTTATCTGGGGTCGGCCAAACCCAAAAGCCTGTCCCGAAACATGCGGTTTATTACGCCCATGAATCTTTCCGCCATCCCGAGGCTCTTCAAAAGCAGAAAACTGCCCATAAATGTGGCACTGGTTCAAGTTTGTCCTCCGGATGATTTCGGCTGGATGAGCTTGGGAATTTCCGTGGATATCACCATGGCGGCTGCCCAGTCTGCGGATATTGTCATTGCCCAGGTGAATCCCCGAATGCCAAGGGTCCTCGGCAGAAGTTTCATTCACGTCAATGATGTGGATGTGTTCGTGGAATACGACGAGCCGCTCCTTACGGTCACCAAGGCCCCCGAGCTTGAATCCGCGAATAATATCGGCAGAATGATTGCAAGACTCATTGATGACGGCTCAACCCTTCAGCTAAGCCCTGGCACAACTCCCCATGCCACCATGCTGGCCTTGTCGGATAAGAATGACCTGGGGATCCATTCTCAGTATTTAACTAATGATATCATGAACTTATATGCAACGGGAATAATCACCAACCGGTACAAGGGGCATAATGACGGCAAAATCGTTGCAAGCAGCGCTATCGGAGACCCGAGCCTGTATGAATTCGTCAACGATAACCCTGCCATTGAGTTCCATCCTTCGGAATATGTGAATGATCCGGGGGTGATCGCGCGTCACCGCAATATGGTGTGTCTCAATGTGGCCACAGCCATAGACTTGACCGGTCAGGTTGCTGCGGATGCACTGCCCTACAACCAGTTTTCCGGCGTCACCGGCATGATGGATTTTATCCATGGGGCTGCCCAGGCAGAGAGCGGGAAATCCATTCTGATGCTTTCTTCCACAGATACCCGCGGAGAAAAGAGCCGGATCGTTCCCCTGCTGAGCGACATGGCCGTGGTGGTTCCAAGAGCCGACGTCCATTATGTCGCCACGGAATACGGGGTGTTCAATTTATTTGGAAAGAGCTTTCAGGAACGGGCCCTTGGCATGATCAGCATTGCGCATCCGGATTTCCGGGATGAACTGTTTTATGAAGCCAAAAAAATGGGTCTTTTCAGTGCCGAGAGAACGCTGACGGAGTCCATTCACGGGGTTTATCCGGTCAGCCTTGAAGAAGTGCGAAAAATCGACGGGGAATCCGTCACATTCCGTCCGGCAAAGCCGGTGGATGAAAGACGGATTCAGGAACATTATTACAGCCTGGATAAAAATGACGTAATTTCCCGATTTTTTCATGAAAAAACCAGTTTCCTCCGCAATCAGGTTGAAGGCATCTCTCAGATTGATTATGTAAAGAATCTGAGCATGCTGGCTGTGGTCGGCGAATTCGGCTTTGGCAAAGTGGTTGCGCTTGGCGAATATCTGATTGACGAAAGCAAAAACATGGCGGAAGTGGCATTTTCAGTGAACGGAGATTGGCAGGGGAAAGGGCTTGCCCGCATACTGATCCTGAAACTGGCCGAGGCGGCTAAGGAAAATGGTATTTCCGGGCTGATCGCCTATACGTCCCATGATAACATGGCCATGAAAAATCTGTTCAAGGTTCTGCCGTACAATGTCAAGTCAGCTTTCGATGATGATGTTCTGGTCCTGAGCTGTATTTTTTCAGAACCAAAGGAAAGTAAATGAAGGATACATTCAAGATTCGGTTTTTACCGCATAACAAGGAAGTCGTCGTTGAAGAAGGGGAAAGCCTGATTCGGGCCGCCATGGAAGCCGGCGTTCATATCAATGCCTCCTGCGGCGGCGAAGGTGTTTGCGGGAAATGCCGCATCATTATCGAGTCAGGCGCTGTGGAAGGCGGAATTACAGAGAAGCTCAGCCAGAAGGATCGACAGTCAGGGTACAGGCAGGCTTGCCTGTCACAGGTTAAGAGCGATCTGATTGTAAGAATCCCCGTGGAATCCTCGATCGATGCAAGCGTTCTGAACATGCAGAGCACCCCCCGCTGTACCGCCAGAATCAAGGAAATGAATCTGGAGGACTTGAAGGAAAAGGGGCTTTTTGCGCCGCCGGTTGAGAAAAAATACCTGGAGCTGCCGGTGCCGACAACTCAGGACAATCTGCCGGATGTGTCCCGCCTGGTCGGTTATTTAAAACTGGAACACGGCGAGCACCGGTTGGTAGTGGATCTTTCGGTAATTCAAAAGATACCGGATGTACTCAGGGAAGCTGATTTTAAAATTACCGCAACCCTGGCAAGACCCGTTCATCCGGGAAGAAAAACCCATATCATCAACATTCAGCCGGGAGACACGACGCATCGCAATTATGCCATTGCCATGGATATCGGCACCACCACCATCTACGGCCAGTTGATTGATCTGATTACGGGCGATATTCTGGCCCAGTTCGGTGACTTTAATGCCCAGATCAGTTACGGGGAAGACGTAATCAGCCGGATCATGTATGCTGAAAAACCCGGCGGCCTTGAAAAACTTCATGAAGTGGTCGTTGGCGTCATCAATACGCTGATTCAAAAAATGGTAAAAAAAGCCAGGATCGATCGGGATGAGATTTCCAACATCACGCTTGCCGGCAATACCACCATGACCCAGCTTTTGCTGAAGGTTAACCCCCGGAGCATTCGTAGGTCTCCCTATGTTCCGACATCGTCCATCTATCCGCCGTTAAAGGCCGTTCATCTGGGGATGGCGCTGGGGGAACACGTGACGGCGCTTGTTTACCCGCAGGTTTCAAGCTATGTCGGCGGGGATATCGTTGCGGGCGTCATGGGCTCGGGCATGTATCTGGCGGAAGAGCTCACCCTGTACATGGACATCGGAACCAATGCCGAAATCGTCATCGGCAACAAGGACTGGCTGGCCTGCGCCGCGTGCTCCGCGGGTCCGGCATTCGAAGGCGGCGGCATCACCTTCGGCATGCGGGCCACCAAAGGGGCGATCGAAGATTTTTCCATGGATCCTTTGACCCTTGAACCCATGAATATTACTATCGGTAATGTCCGGGCCAAGGGGATCTGCGGATCGGGTCTAATCATCATGGTCGCCACCTTGTTTGAGTTGGGAGTGATCGACAATCTCGGGAAATTCAACCGAAACCTTCAAACGCCCCGCATCCGACAAACCGATGGCATCTGGGAATATGTCGTGGCATGGGCTGCGGATACACAAATTGACCGAGATGTTGTTCTTTCGGAGCCCGATATCGACAATCTGATTCGCGCCAAGGGCGCTATTTACAGCGGGTGCATGACGCTTCTGGAAGAGGTCGGGCTGACGGTTAAGGACCTGAGCCGCATTATCCTGGCAGGGGGATTCGGCAGTTACGTGGATCTGGAAAAGGCCATGACCATCGGCCTTCTGCCGGAAATGGATCCGGCCCGGGTGACATTTATCGGCAATGGGTCTCTGATGGGTGCAAAGATGAGTTCGCTGACCAACCGGATTCGCCGGGATGTGGTGGAAGTGACCAAAAAAATGACGAATTTCGAGCTGTCGGAAACCCATTCCTATATGGATAATTATGTGGCGGCGCTCTTTCTGCCCCACACGGACATGAATCAGTTTCCCAAAATCAAGGCACGCCTGGAAGCCCGAAGGGCAGCGTTGAAAAAATAATTTTTATATCCGTGGTTGTTCGCGTTTATTTGCAGTTCAAAAAACATTGTTACGGTAAAAGGGGGAATTATGGCAGGAATCAACAAGGCCATCATTGTCGGCCGGCTGGGAAAAGATCCCGAAATGCGCTACATGCCGGACGGTACGGCCGTGGCCAATTTTTCGGTTGCCACTTCCGAGGACTGGAAAGACAAGTCAACCGGTGAGAAAAAGGAGCGAACCGAGTGGCATCGCATCGTGGCTTATCGAAAGCTGGGCGAGATCTGCGGGGAGTATCTTTCAAAAGGAAAGCTGGTCTATATTGAAGGCCGGATCCAGACCCGCTCCTGGGATGATAAGGACGGGAATAAACGCTATGCCACGGAAATTATCGCATCCGACATGCAGATGCTGGGACCCAGGGATGAAGGCGCGAAGAAAAATTCCGGCGAGTTTGACTCCGGATTCAAGGGGGGCGGAAATTTTGCCAGATCCGAAGGCCCGGTGGGGGAAGATGATATTCCGTTTTAACTTCTTATGAGCTCTGTCCAATCGGTTGACCTGTGCGATCTGGACCTTTGGCACCATCAGTACAACCGTCGTGAAAAGGTGCATCCGGACCCGCTGGTTTTTCTATACGCGTATCCTGATATCCGGGATCGAGAAATCGCAGGTCTCATAGCCTCTTCTCTGGCCTATGGCCGTGTTGCACAGATTCATAAAAGTCTGTGCCGTGTGCTGGATAAGATGGGGCCGTCACCTCTTGCCTTTTTGAACCGGTCTACCCGCCGGTCACTGACAGCGGCCTACGGGGGATTTTCCCACCGGTTCGCCACCGGCGGGAATCTGATCAACCTGATGCTGGCGATAAAGCATGTGCTGGCTCGTTACGGTTCGATTCAAGGATGCTTTCTTTCGGGAATGACGGATGAAGCCGATACGGTGCTGCCCGCCCTGACGCAATTCGCCGCTGCGTTTACCGCTGGAAATCCGTTGGGACTGGGGCATTTGATTCCGCTCCCGGAGCGGGGCAGCGCCTGTAAACGCTTGAACCTGTTCTTGCGATGGATGGTTCGAAAAGACGATGTGGACCCGGGCGGATGGGATCTGGTTCCGGCCTCAAAGCTAATTATTCCACTGGATGTTCATATGCACCGGGTTGGCGTCCGCCTTGGGTTTACCCGGCGAAAACAGGCGGATATGCAAACAGCGCTGGAAATCACCCGCGCTTTCCGCCGATTGATTCCTGAAGACCCGCTCCGGTACGATTTTACCCTCTGCCATATGGGCATGGATGGGGTCAGTATTATATGAAAATCTCCACTGGTTTCACCTTTTCAAAATTGGGGTTAGCACACTTTGATGCTTTGTCGCGGTTGAAAAATTGCTATACTGAGGTGATTGCATATGCCGATTTATGAGTTTTATTGTAAGAATTGTAATACCCTGTTTAATTTTTATTCCAAAACAATCAACACATCCAAAGCGCCGTCTTGTCCGAAATGTGGAATTCATCCGTTATCCCGACAGATGTCGGCGTTTGCTGTTACGGGAAAAGCCAGGGAAGACAGCGGCGTGGAGGACATGCCTTTTGATGAGAATAAAATGGAGCAGGCCATGCAGATGTTGGCGGGTGAAGCTGAAAACATCAATGAAGACGATCCCCGTCAGGCTGCCAATTTGATGCGAAAGCTGACGGATATGACCGGCATGGAGCTGGGGCCGGGGATGCAGGAAGCCCTTCGGCGGATGGAAAGCGGCGAAGATCCGGAGCAGATTGAATCGGAACTGGGAGATGTCCTGGGAGAGGAAGATCCTTTTCTGTTGTCCGGGAAAAAGGGAAAAATATTGATGGGCAGGCAGAAAGTGCCGATAAGAGATGATGTGCTGTACGATTTGTAAGACAGATGCACGGTTGCGATGTTGACCCCGAAGAAACTGAAAGACGAATGGATGAATACAGAAAACCTGCGCTGCCCCGGTTGCGGAGAAAAACTTCTGCTGCAAAAGTCATGACGGTCTGCGGTGCTGAGCTGCAGGGCCTGCGGCGGAATTTATTCACTGGATCAATTTATTGAGGACATGGACGACGCCCTTGAAGAAGCACTGGGAAATACCCGGTGCGATCGGCTGTAATGTCGGCACCATCCAGAAACTTTAAACTCGTTATCGAATATGACGGTACCCGATATTTCGGCTGGCAGCGTCAGGTGGGAATACCCACCATTCAAGCCGAAATAGAGCGGGTTCTCAGCCTGATCACCCGGCAAGCTATCATTCTGAAGGGATCCGGCCGAACGGATGCCGGGGTGCATGCCCTGGGGCAAACGGCCAGTTTTCACTGCGATACCCGTTTGACCCCGAAGGCTTTTCTGCGGGCTTTAAACGGCCTTCTTCCCGCTGATATCATCATAAGGGATTGCTGTGAAGTGCCGGATGGCTTCCATGCGCGATATGATGTCCTATCCAAAACTTACCATTATCTAATCCTGAATCATCCGATACCTACTGTTGTTGAGCGGCATTTTTCATGGCATATCCGGAAACCGCTGGATATCACAGCCATGAGCGAATCGCTTTGCTGTCTTGTGGGAACGCACGATTTCAAGGCATTTGAGGGAATCGGAAGTCCCCGTACACATACCATCCGGACGATTCAACGGGCGGAGATCATCAAAAACGGATACAATCTGTTGCGGATTGTTGTTCAGGGCGATGGATTTCTGCGGTACATGGTCCGAAACATTGTCGGCACGCTGGTTCCTATCGGCATGGGGAAAAAATCTTCCGCGGAGATGGAACGCATTCTGCTTTCAAGGGACCGGAATATGGCCGGCGCGACAGCGCCGGCTCAGGGGCTATTTTTGGTTGAAGTCCAGTATGAAGAATGATGGTTTGCTGAATACAGGCAACAGGGGCAATGTCTCACTTGCCAGTTTTTGTCTCTTTCGTTTGGTTTGTGCTGAGATCTTTCACGCCCTGAAGCACCGTATCAAAAAGAAGCTGGATATCGGCTTCCTCCAGACAAGAAAAGGCCACACGCAGATTTTCCGCACCGATGGAAATGAGTCCGACACCATAGTGGTTCAACAGGTGCTGCCGAAGGTTTTCGGCATTGACCGTTTTCAGCCGGATGCACATGAAGTAGCCGGAGTTGAAGGGATAAACCTGCCAGGCATCCTGATATTTGGGGTCCTGAAGCACCGATTTGACACGATTGGCCCTGCGTTTGAGGATTTCAAATTTTTCACGTTTTTCAGAAGGATTGTTCTGATCCTGCAAAGACTTCAGCACCAGGGTTTCGCTTAAATGAGATGCATTGGATATGGACCCCCGGACAGCCCCTGCCGTCTTTTTTTCAAGGGCTTCATAAACCGGACGGCTGTCTCCTACAATGGCAGCGCCATAGGTGATAAACCCCACTCGAAGACCCCAAACAAAGCTTTCCTTGGTTGCACCGTCCAGCTTGATGGCCATCAAACCGGGATGCTTTCCGCAAAGACGGGCGAAGAGAGACTCCTTTAGAGTGGTTTCTTCGTAAAAGAGCCCGAAATAGGCGTCATCCATTACCGCCACGACCCGGGCGCCGTTTTGGGCCGCGTGGGTTAAAATTTCAACAATCCGGTCACCCTCGGATTCCGTAACGGTATACCCGGTTGGGTTGTTGGGGAAATTCAGCATCACGATCAGCTTGTTGCTAAGGGCCGCTTCGGCCTGGACCGTTTCCTCAAAAGCCTTTAGATTGAACCCCCCAGTTTTGGAGAACAGGGGATAGGTTTTAATCCTGGCGCCTTTTCGAACATCCAGAATGAGGCTGTAATTGCCCCACATCATATCCGGAAAAATAACCACATCTTCCGGCTCCACCCATACATCCGCAAACACGCTGATGGCGTGGGTGATCCCGCTGGTGACCACGGGAAGGCTGATGTGTTTTCCCCGAAGGGAAGGGTTTTTCAGATAAAGCGATTCCTGCCACAATTTTCTCAATGCCGGAATCCCGAAAGAAGGGGCGTATGTCAGGGAGGCTTCAGGTTGGATGCCGCAAATGGCATTCATGACCGACGGGAAATGCATGGTCCGGCCTTTTTCAGTGGCGATGCCGATGGTTGCATTCAGTTTATGGGCTTTTTCCTTTGCTTCGGCGCTCTGACTTAGAATTCCCTTCGGGAAATAAAGGTTTTTGCCAATGGTCGACAGCATCTCCAGCAAACAGGTGCTGCCTTTTTCAATGTCCTGGTTCAATTGTTCAGCAAGCGGATTCATGTCTTAATTCTCCATGAGAAAAAGAAAATTGAGGGCTTTTATTCGTGTTGGCCTCTATATTGCAGTTCTATAACCCATAACGCAGGCCGAATCAACAGAATAGGGAAGCCAGATATCGTAAATAAAATGAATTGCGATGATATAATGAAACGCTTGACAAATGGATTTCATTCACGTTACGAGAAAAAGGAGATTTTTATGAAAATATCAGGAATCAACCTCACCGGATTTACGGAGAACAATATGAAAAAGCAACCCTTACGACTGCTTGCATGGTGGTTTTTAATCACCGGTGCATTTGCTGTAATTGCCATCGCTGCTGCCGCATCCGATGAAGCTGGTTCCAAAATTGAACTGGAATCCGGTATTTATTATACGGTCAAAAGAGGTGATACGCTCTGGGATATTTCCAACCGGTATTTCAATACCCACTGGCGATGGCCGCAGATATGGAGCGAAAATCAGCAGATCATGAATCCGCACCGAATCTTTCCAGGTGAGCGGCTGCGGCTTTTTCACCAGGTCTGGGATGCTTCCCAAGAGGGTGGGGCGTCGGATCAAACCGGTCCGGGCCTGCCTGCTGTCGTGGAATCCCGATACTATGTATATTCCCCCATTCACCGTATCGGATTTGTGTCGGAGCAACTGAAAGAGTCATCAGGGCAGGTTGCTGTAATCAAAGGGGATAAATTGGTTCAAAAAACGATCTTGGGTCAGGATGAAAGCATTTACATCACGCCATCGGGAAACACACCCTTGAAGGCGGGGGATGTTTATGCGGTTTATCGGCCGCCGCTTCGCGTGAAAGATCCCGAATCAAGGTCTTTTGCAGGCTTTCAATATTATAAGACGGGGCTGGTTCGCATCATTGAAATCCGTGAAGATTTTGCAGTTGCAAAGATCGAAAAAGCCTTTCGCAGTATCATGATCGACGACATCCTTCTTCCGTATGCGCCGATATCATCAAAAATTCAGTTGATTCCGGCTGAAGATGGAATTGACGGGAAGATATTTATGGCTGAAGAAGGCACCGAAATGTCTGGCGATGATTCAATCGCCTATATTAACAAAGGATCGGAAAACGGCATCCAAAAAGGTCAGACATATGCAATTTATGATGATTATTATATCAATTCTGCGGTCGATGCAGTTGATTTCGGATCTATTCTTGTTCTTCATACCGAGGCGACAACAGCTACTGTGCTGATCCTCAGGTCGGACAGAAGTATAAATCCGCCCGCAAAATTCAGGAGCCCTGCTGCCTCCCGGGATCTTTAACCGAATTTCATATGAAAATGATCATTACGTTGTTCGTTGTGTCCGGTCCTGGCATGGGGATTAGATTGGGTAAGAGTAACCGCATTTCAGGTTCCTATCCCTAATCTTTTGTCTGTCGATGAATGATGCTTTTGTCTGCACCTTATCTGGGATGAAGGGAAGCTTCCCATAAGGATTACAACGGTTCTTCCTGAACAATTACTTCTATGACAATTCCCCTGTTCTGCAATTGGGTCATAAACGGACTGCCGGGGATGTGATGAATCGGAGAGAGTACCCCCTTGTCCGGGATAACGCCGGTTGCGATCATTTCCGCCACAATGCAGGCAGGATAACTGACGCCTATGGCCATGCCCATGAGGCCGGTGTTTAAGTCCCTTTCAATCAGCAGATTAAAAATAATTGTTTTCTTTTTCCCATTACGGATTCCCGTAAAAACATTCTGCATGACCGCAAGATCTTTTTCATTGTCCTGATACTGGAGTTTGGGCGCCAGCATTTGGTTCAGAAACTGATGCGGGGTAATCACGCAGTCAAGCCCTGGGATCGGTTCGTCGCATAGAAAACCCAACTTTTTCAGTGGGTTCCAGAAATCGCACCAGCCCGGCCAGCGAAGGGTATACCGTCCGGTTTCACAAATGGTATGCCGGATCCCCAGCAGTTCCGAAAAATGGGCCGCATTGCCGTTCGGAAATGCTTCCAGTATTCCGAGACCCGGGAACTCAATTTGGTGAATAAACGGATTATCATGCTGATCTTCTGCGGGAATGTCTACCTGTCTTTGCTCTTTGATCAGCGAAGCATCGCGTTTCTGGGTTTTTAGCACCATGTCCCAGTTCCAACTGATTTTATAATTCAACGGATTGGTGCAGGCTTTTTTTTCCGGGATTCCGCCGCAGTACGAATTGAGCGTGTGAAGTTCGTCAAATTGGCGCAATCCGTAACCATAGATTACCAGATCGATTCCTGGATCCAGGCCGCATTCCGGCATGATGGCAATGCCGCGGTTTCGGGCAGTTTCATGGAGATCCTGCAGGTCATGGCCATAGTTGGTGTTGATTACGCTCACGCCGGCATCAATGGCCGCCTCGGCCACGGAACGGACAAAATGAGATGGCAACAGATCAATGACAACATCGACTCCCTGCTTCATCAATGAAACCAAAGCGGGCGTATCCTGGGCATTCAGGTGCGCCGGAACGATTTTATCATGCTGGATATAGTCCGCGCAACGAATGCGTTCCGGGTCCAAGTCCGCACAAATGATCCGGTCAACGATTTTATTTTTTGAAAGATCAAACAAGGCGCCCTTGCCCTGAATACCGCATCCCCCTAAAACGAGTACGTTCATGATATCTCCTTCAGTTGATTCTGTCGATGTGCGTTCATGATGAACGAAGACGGAAGCATTAATCGGCCCATCTCTCAACACGGTGATTTTGTTCCGCCTTCAATGGTATGGCATTACAAACAGTTGAATATTATTGTGGACAAACTTCCGGACATGATGTATAGATTGATCGAAACTGAATTTATCTAACTTCATCCGGAGCTAATTTTGTGAATCTCGAGGAAGTTCTTGTTCGACCTGTTCTCAAGCTCGAAGAGAAGCGCTACCAGGATCTCATGCAAGAATACCATTATCTGGGTTCTTTGC
>JBBIPX010000055.1:0-20672 GCA_037442625.1 Desulfobacteraceae bacterium | reverse complement strand
GCCTGAATCGAGCCGTTGCGCTCAATGGCTTCCAGCATCTTCAGGCGCCCCAGGCCAAAGATCACCTCTCCCGAACCGTCTTCAAACCAGATCTTCGAGCGGATAAAAAACGGGCCTTCCTTGCTTTGTGTCATGGCACCCTGAATGATTCCTTGCCTGATAATCGATTTTCGGTAATGGTGCGACAGGAAAGCCGCATTGGACCGGTTTTTGATTATTAAATCAATCCGGGGGGATGAAACAAGAAAAATCTAAGGACATCTCGAAAATCATTACAGGTCATCCATCGAGCAACCCATCCGGGCTTCAATGCGTTTTCGGGCTTCAAGGGCATTGTCCCGGCGTTTCAGAATGGCCTGGAGCGCTTCGGGATCCGTGCCGTATTTTTTCAATTTTGCCGCAAATCGCGCTTCCATGCCGATTTTTCGGTCCTCCCGAATCCATTTATCGGCCAGATAAACCACCTCGGCTTCCATTACCGGGGCGCCTTTAATTACCGTAAAATCCATGTGAGCTTCAACAATATCGGCAATGCCGGGAAACCCCGTTTCCCGCAAGATACGGGCGCCTTCGGCGGCATGGCCGGGTAGACCCCTTGCCAGATCGTGAACCCGGGCCGCGGAAACCACCCGTTCAATATCCAGTCCGCACCCGGCGGCATTCAGGGCCGTTGCCATGCGACCGGCCAGATCCGCAACGGCCCGGCAATGACGGATGACGTTTTCCGGAACAGCCTGCCGGTTCATGAGGGCCCGGCATTCATCCTCGGAAGGAATATCGTAATGATCCATGCAAACCAGCGCCCTTGCATAATGCTCCGGCGTATCGATATCCTTCAGAATAAACGCATCCGCGACCGGCACATTCACCGACTCGGCTTCGTATCCGCTGAGAAATTCCCGAAGACCGCCCTGCCACATCCCGGTTCCAAGGGCTTTGACATGAATTGCGGAAATCAGGGGGGGGTGCCCTCGGGCATCCAGAAACGCCGGGTAACAAACGCTTGCTTTTCCCGGCAAGAAAGCGGCCTGCAAATCGATCAGGGTCCGGCGCCGGACCAGGGGAATATCCACGGGATGAACGAAAAAACCGGCGCAGTTCTGCGAAAGATCTGAAATGCCGGCAATAACGGATGAAAACATGCCCTGAGCAAAATCGGGGTTGATAACGGTTCTTGCGCCGCAGCTCTCGGCAAGGGCCGCAACCTCTTTTGCCCGGAATCCGGCCACCACCCGGATGTCCGAAACGCCCGCGGACCGGTAAAGCGATATGACGCGCTCCAGAAGCCGAACGCCCCCCAGGGGCAGAAGCGGCTTGAAATCCCCGATCCGGGATGACAGGCCCGCGGAAAGAATGATGGCTGATAGGGCCGTTGTATCCATATCAGTTCACGGATCGGGCATGAATCAGCTCCGCCACGATGCTGACGGCGATTTCCTCCGGCGTCTGCGCGCCGATGGATAGACCGATGGGACAATGCACTTTTTCAAAATCGCCGGGCGGAAATCCTTCTTTTTCCAGGGCACGGTAGATGGCATCGCGCTTTTTCCGGGATCCGATCATGCCGATATAGCCGGCCTGCGTTTGAAGCGCCTGCTGCAAAACGGTTTTGTCATGCAGATGACCGCGGGTCAAAATGACAAGATAGCTGTCCGGATGAATATCAAGGCCTTCCGTCGCCCTAGCAAAGCAAGAGAGAACCCGCACATCGTCTGCATCCGGAAACCGGCCGGCGTTGGCGAATTCCGCCCGGTCATCCAGAACCACGGTTTCAAAACCCACTTTTTTTGCAAGAATGGCTGTCTGAAGGCTGACATGGCCCGCCCCGAAAAGAAAGACCGTTCCTGCCGCCATAGCCGGTTCGATGAAAAACCGCCCATCTCCCGTCGCCGTCAGCACCGGGGCCCGCAGCTTCTCGGCAATGGTGCCGATTCTTGCCCGGATGTCCGAATCCCCGATAACCCTGCCGTCCTGAATCAAAACAGCACGCCGGACCTGTTGAAGTGCCGAATCGGATCCTTTCAATTCCGTGACCAGGAGCCCTTTTTGGCGCTGATCCAGGACCTGAAGCAAACTTGAGAAAAACAGCCGGTTTGATTCATCCGGAGTGATCGCATCAATCAAAATTTCCAGCTTGCCGCCGCAGATCATGTCCATGGCATCTGCGATTTCCGAAGTCAAATCAAAGGACAGGATCACGGCGCCCTGTCTGCCCAGCATGCCACGGGCCGTCTCCGTAACGGCGGCCTCGATCTTTCCGCCGCCGATAGTGCCTGCGACCGCACCGCCTTGGCCGATCAGCATCCGCGTTCCGGCGGCTCTGGGTGTGGATCCTTCCTGACTCAAAATCAGGGCCATGACCAGCGGCTGTTTCCGGCTCAGCATTTCATAAGCGGCGCAGACCCATTTTCTCATGATTCACCCTCCCAACGGTTATCCATCAACATTTACCAAAACCGCACCTGGGATAATGGCAGTCCGGACAGCTCTCGCAGAACCCGCCGTGCCCCAGGGCAATGATATCTACCCGCTGAACCGTCTCGCCGGCCAGTATCCGGGGGACGATCAGATCGAAAATACTGGCCCTGAAATACATCACGCATCCGGGAAGTCCGATGATCGGAACTTCTCCCAGGTAAGCCAGCATGAACATGGCCCCCGGAAATGCCGGCGCCCCGTAACCGACCACCCGCGCGCCGGTGGCCCGGATGGCGGCCGGGGTCTGGTCGTCCGGATCAACGGACATGCCGCCCGTGACCGCAACCAGCCTTGCGCCCATGCCGATAAACGACTCAATCGCACCGGCGGTCATGGCCACATCGTCTGAAACCAGAACCTGATCCATCACCACACTTCCCAGTTCGGCGAATTTGCGGCGCAGCACCGGGCCGAATTTGTCCGTGATCCGCCCGTTAAACACCTCGCTTCCCGTGGTCACGACGCCGACCTGGAGCGCCTGGAAGGGTTTGATCTCAACTACCGGATATTCCTCAATACAGATGGCCTCAACCGCTTTTACTTTATCGTCGCGGGTTAACAGGGGGATGATCCGCGTTCCGGCCACCGGACACTCGGCGGCAACCGCCTGATGGGTGTGTAGGGTGGCGAACACGATTTCTTCTATGCTGTTGATGCGAAAGAGCGCCTTTGTGTTGACCTTCAAAAGACCGGCAGCCCCGGCCAGAAGGTTCACGCGGCCCTCGCAGGTTTCGCTCAGATCGATTCCGGGTCCTGCCGCGGCCCGCGCGATCCTTACGGCGGCGTCATCTTCATGAACGTCTCCGGGATCCAGCTCCATCACGAAAACATGTTCCTTGCCCATGTCCAGAAGCACCGGGATATCCCGGGCCTGAATGATATGGCCTTTTTTAAACGCCCTTCCCTTGAACTGACCGGGAACGATGCTGGTAATATCATGACACAACAGCATTCCCAACGCATCCTGAACCGGGATCGATCTCATGGCTGCTCCCTTTTATAATCCATTATTTTTTTTAAGTGACGGGCCGATTGCCGAATGTGCTGGATGAAGTCCGGAATTACGGCCTTTTCCATTGCACCGGCAAAACCGACCACCCACAGGGCCAGCGGCAGCCCCCGGTGATTTCCGACACCGACGGCAACGGCCCTGACCCCCGGAAGATATTCCTCGTCATCCACGGCATAGCCATTTTGACGCACCGTTGCGATTTCATCAATATAATTGCTTTTGTCCGTAATGGTATTTTCAGTGTATCCGGGCAATTCCCGTTCCTGAATGAACGCAGCCGCGTGCTCCGGAGGCAGGGAAGCCAGATAAACCTTCCCCAGGGCGCCGGCCAGCAGGGAAACGGATGAGCCGGCCGGAGCGGATATCTTGAGTGTTTTTTTGGATTCGGCGGTCGCCACGATGATTCCCCGGGACCGGCCCAAAACCCCCAGAAAAACGGTTTCTCCGAGCCGGTCCCGCAAAGCCTCCAGAATGGGTCTGGCCTTGTCGCCGACCTGGAAATAATTCCAGCTTTGAAAGGCCAGTTCCACAATGGCGGGACCCAGAACAATTTTTTTACCCAGAGGGCTTTGCTCCAGGGCGCCCACGTTCAGCAGCGACTGAATCAGGCCGTGGGTAGTGCTCTTGCTCCACCCCAGATTTCTGGACAGCGCGCTCAGACTCTGCTCCGCCGGGGATTCGGCAACCAGTTTCAGCAACTGGAACGCCCTTTGAACCGCAGGCGCCCGATATCCGGCGGATACCGTATTGATTTTCATATCACTCCATTTGTTCAGTATAATGAACTGCCTTTATTTGTGTTTAATTCAAAACAAACCGATATGTCAATATAAAAAAAATATATTGACATATCTTATAAAGCTGTTTAATAGCCTAATTAACATTTTCGTTCATTGAAATGGACTTTTTAATTAATCACCCCGGCGCTTAGGAATGACAATACAGAAGATTTTTCCAGAAACTCTGCTCTTTCTGATGCGGCATGGCGCAATCGAATCCGCGGCGGAAAAGCGTTTTGTCGGGCAGATTGATCCCCCGCTCAGCCCGGAAGGCCGGAAACAGTCCGAGTGGCAGGGCCGGCGGCTTGGGAACGTTCTATTTTCCCGGGTGTGGTGCAGCGATCTGCAACGGGCATCCGAAACCGCCGCCATCGTCTGCCGGGATCGGGGCCTTTGCGTGCAACCGGCCCCGGAGCTGCGCGAGATCCATCTCGGCCAGTGGGACGGAATGGCCATGTCGCAAATCCGCAGGCAGTTTCCGGATCTCTGGCAGGCGCGCGGGGAAGATATCGGTTATTTCCGGCCGCCCGGGGCGGAGAGTTTTGCCGACCTCCAGCAGCGGGCGGTTCCGCTCATCCGGCGTATCGCCGCCCGATCGGACGGCAATATGCTGATCGTCACCCATGCCGGCGTCATCCGGGTGCTGCTTTGCCAGGTGCTGCAGATGCCGCTGTCGCATCTTTTCCGGTTCCATCTGGATTACGGGGGAATAACGCTTATCCGGGACATCAACGGCTTATCTCAGGTCAAGGCGGTGAATCTCTCCCCTGCCCTGCCGGCAACTGACGACTAACTACAGGAGAACAACATGCTTTTACCCAAATTTGATTTCCATGAGCCCGAAACCTTGACCGAGGCCTGCCAGATACTGGCGGAATACGGCACTCAGGCAAGGGTCCTTGCAGGTGGAACAGACCTGCTGGTGGATATGAAGAAGCATATGACAGCACCGGAACAATTGCTTTCCATTTCAAAAATTGAGGAACTGAAACAACTTGATTTTTCCGACGGCTTAAAGATCGGTTCATGCCTTACCATAGCCGACATCGCGTCTTCGCGCAGCATTGCAGAAAAATGGAGCGCGGTGTGCGCAGGAGCCGGTTCTCTTGGGAGTCCGCAAATCCGAAATCTTGCCACCATCGGCGGGAATATCGGATCTGCAAGCCCTGCCGCGGATCTGCCGCCTTCCTTGATATCCTACGGCGCAAAGCTTGTATTGAAAAATAACGCCGGGGAAAGAATCGTCTCCATGGATGATTTTTTCGTCGGCCCGCGGCGAATGAAAATCGCTCCCGATGAAATCATCTCGAAAATACTTGTGGATACCCCGCCGCCATTTTCCGGCGCCGCTTACATCAGCCTGGGCATTCGGTCATGCCAGGATATCAAGATCGTAAATGTCGCCGCTTTCATTACGCTGGAAAGCTCCAGCGGGATCATCAAGAACGCCAGAATCGTTCTGGGCTGCGTGGGTCCTACATGCATCCGGGCAATCTCGGCCGAAAAACTCCTTATCGGGGAAAAACCCGGCATGGCTATTTTTTCAAAAGCCGGAGAGGCGGCCATGAGGGATTGCTCGCCCAGAGGCTCCTCTGTATCCAGGGCTTCCGCGGAATACAAAAAAGACATGGTAGGCGTTCTGACAAGAAGGACTTTGAGCGAAGCCTTGAAGGAGGCGACGGAGCAGTAAACAAAGATCATCGACCTGCCATATCAAGAAAGATGATGAATACGCCATAAGGGGAATCGATTATGAAAAAACTCATTCAGTTGCAGATTAATGACAAACAATATGAGGTGGCGGTTGAACCGAATCAGACATTGGTCGATATGCTTCGATATCAATTGGGGCTGTCGGGTACCAAGAAAGGATGCGATTTGGGAGACTGCGGCGCCTGCACGGTAATCATGAACGGCAAGAGCGTCAATTCCTGCCTCGTTTTGGCGATACAGGCCAACGGAGCAACCATCACAACCATTGAAGGACTGGAAACGGAAAAAGGATACCATCCGGTTCAAAAAGCTTTTGTGGAGAAAGGCGCCATACAGTGCGGTTTTTGCTCTCCCGGAATGATTCTCTCCGCCAAGTGCCTTCTGGATGAAAATCCGGCGCCGACCGAAGCGGAAATCCGCAGCGGCATAGCGGGAAATCTTTGCAGGTGTACCGGTTATCAGAAAATCGTCGAAGCCATTAAATCCGTTGGCGAACATACCGTCGATGGTCCGCCGGCAAATCCCTAATCACCATCGCGAAAATAAAGGAGTGAAATGAATGGCCGGATTTGATGTTATCAACACGGGAGCGCCGAGAATAGATGCTCCCGACAAGTCTTCAGGGCGGGCCCTGTATATTGATGACATGAGCATGCCCGGCATGCTTTATGGCGCCATGCTGCAAAGTCCTTACGCGCACGCCAAAATTATCGGCATTGATACCTCGGCCGCCAAAAAGCTTCCGGGCGTAAAAGCCGTTGTTACTTCGGCGGAATCGGGATCGGTAAAATTCGGCGTAAGTCCCGCGCGGTATGATGAAACCATTTTCTGTGATGACAAGGTCCGGCAAATCGGCGACAATATTGCAGCCGTTGCCGCAACCGATCTTGAAACCGCAATGAAGGCCGTTTCCTTAATCAAGGTGGAATATGAAGAACTGCCGGCGGTTTTTACCATCGAAGAGGCCATGGCCGAAGACGCCCTGCTTATCCATGATGCATTCCCGCGCAACATCGGCGCGGAAGTGCATCAGGAGTTCGGCAATGTCGAGGAAGCATTCAAGGAATGCGACCTGATAAAGACAAGCTCCTTGACCAACAAACGTCAGGATTGCGCCTTTATCGAGCCGCCGGGATGCATTGCCCATTTTGACAGCTCGGGAACGCTTAACCTGTTCTCCTCCACACAGGTTCCGCATTATGTCCAGCGCACAGTTGCAATGGTGCTGAAACTGCCCGTTGGAAAAGTCCGGGTTATAAAGCCATACGTGGGAGGGGGATTCGGCGCCAAAGCCTCCGCAAATCATATGGAACTGGCAGCCTGTCTTCTTTCCATGAAAACCGGAAAACCGGTCAAAATGATCTTTAACAGGGAACAGATATTTCTTCATGGCCGTTCTCGGCATCAGTTTTTTCATACCATGACAACGGGTGTTAAAAAAGACGGCACCATCATGGCGCTGAAGCATGAATGTTACCTCAACGGGGGCGCGTATTCAAGCTTTGGCATTGCAACGATTTATTACGCCGGTTCATTGCTGGGCGGGCCCTACAAACTGCCGAACATGAAATATGATGCATACCGGATTTACACCAATCTGCCAACCTGCGGCGCCCAGCGGGGACACGGCGGCGTGATCGCCCGTGCCTGCTGGGAACAGCAACTCGATATGATTGCCGAGGAACTCGGCATGGATCCGATCGAGATTCGCCTCAAGAACATGATGGTCACCGGAGATGTCACCTGCAACGATCTGAACATGAGCAGTCTCGGCATGAAGGAGTGTATCGAGGCGGTCAGAGATACTTCCGAATGGAAGAAAAAAAAGGGCAAACTTCCCAAAGGCAAGGGAATCGGCATGGCCTGCGGCTTTTTCGTATCCGGTGCGGGTTTTCCGATCTATCGCTCCGACACCTATCACGGAACCGTGATAATCAAGTTAACCGAGGATGGCGGCACGGCGCTGGTTTATACTGCATCCGCCGAGATCGGCCAGGGGTCGGACACGGCATTTGCCATGATCGCAGCAGAGGCATTGGGCATTCCGCTGGAATGCGTCAGGCTTGCATCCGGTGATACGGACTTCGGCGTCGATCTGGGGGCATATTCCAGCCGCCAGACGCTGATGACCGGTCAGGCGACAAAGGAAGCCGGGGAAGACGCCAAGCGACAGGTTCTCGAAGTGCTTTCACAAGAGCTGAATGTTCCGGTTCAAGATATGGATATCAAAAAAGGGGTTATTGTCTTCAAGAATGAAAAACCGGATTTCAGCGCGATCAGAACCCGCTATATCAAGGAGCATCGGGGATGGACCGACAATCCCGGTGTCGATGATCCGCTGACTTTCCGGGAAGCATCCCGAATCGCTTTTCTTGCCAGGGGAAGCATTGTTGGAACGGGAAAATACAAGCCACCGGAGCTTGGCGGTAAATTCAAGGGCGCAGCCGTAGGCACTTCCCCCGCTTATGGCTGCTCCGCGCTGGTCTTGGAACTCAGCGTGGATGAAGAAACCGGGAAAATTACAATCGACAAGGTGGCGGACGCCCATGACTGCGGCCGGGCGATCAACCGGGTGTCTGTTGAAGCACAGATGCAGGGCGCAATCTTCATGGGTCTGGGAGAAGCGCTGTATGAAGAAGTCAAGTTCGACAACAAGGGACGCGTCCGGAATGCCGATCTTGCGGAGTACAAGATGCCGACGGCCCGGGATATGCCCCGGATAGATGCCATCATTGTGGAAAGCAATGAACCGAACGGGCCTTTCGGTGCAAAAGAAGTCGGAGAAGGCGCCATCATGCCGTGCATTCCGGCTGTTCTAAATGCCCTGTACGATGCAATCGGGGTCAGGATGAACGAACTGCCGCTGACCCCGGAACGGGTTTATCAGGCAATCCAGGAAGCGAAAAAATGCCTTGCACGATGCAGTCAGGATTAGGTGAACGAACTGGAGCCGACCCCGGAAACGGGGTCGGCGATTACAGGATATGATCAGACAAAGGCAACGCTTCCAAAGACAAAAAGGATTATTCATTTTCCGGAATCCATCATGACAACGGTATCTTCCGAAGAAGCAATCCGATACCACCGGCAGCTCATCCTGCCGGAAATTGGCCTGCAGGGCCAGATCCGCCTGAAACAGGCCCGGGTTCTGATTGCCGGCGCCGGGGGGCTCGGCTCCGTGTCAGCCTATTACGTGGCTGCGGCAGGGGTCGGCTCCCTCCGGATTGCGGACGCGGACTGCGTGGAAGCCGGAAACCTGAACCGCCAGATCATTCATGGAACCGGCGATATCGGAAAACCCAAGACCCGGTCCGCTGTGGAAAAACTCAGGGATCTCAATCCGCATTGCGATATCGAAGCCATTCAGGAAATCATTTCAGATGAAACCATCCTGGATATGGCTGACGGCTGCTCGGTCATTATCGACGGCACGGACAACCTGAAGACCCGAAAAGTGCTGAATCGGGCCTCCATTTTGAAATGCATCCCCTTCATTTACGGCGGCGTCGACGGGTTTATCGGAATGGTCTCCACATTTATCCCCGGCCGGACCCCTTGCCTGGAATGTTTTTTTTCACGGGATAACGGAAATAACAAACCCATCGGCATTATCGGACCCGTTCCCGGCGTGATCGCCTCCATTCAAAGCCTGGAAGCGATCAAGCTCATTCTGGGAATCGGCGAGCTGCTGACGAACAATTTGCTGCTTTTCAACGGCATGGACATGACTTTCCGGAAAATTGAAATGGAGAAAAATCCGGATTGTCCGGTTTGCGGCAGCAGCGCGGATAGTTGAATCGTTACACACCATCAAAAAGACCCTGGAATGAATGATAGCATGGAAATCACCGTCAACGGCCTCAAGGAAACCATCCCCGGATCCTCGACCCTTTCCGCTTTGATCCATCATTTCAAGGAATATGACGGGGATCTGATCGTCGAGCATAACGGCCGGTTCATCTATCCCCGGGAATATACCGAAATCCAAGTCCGGGACGGGGATATCATCGAATTCATCAATCCGAATATCGGGGGATAGTTTTCGACCGCTGATCCATAAGGGTCCGCTTCCGGTTCCCGTAAGCCGGAAAGCCGCCGGTTCCGGTCCGGGCCGTTTCGATGGCAAGCTGAATCCCGCGGATGGCGGGAATCGCCGCCACCTTTTCCCGCGCGGCTGCAGCAACCGCATCCTTATCCGCTTCCGGAGAAAGGCTCAGGATGAGGGTCAGGCGGTCCCCGTCCTTACCAGATGTCAGATCGGCCGTAAAATCCATCAGTTCCGACAGGGGGAACAGCGCTTCGTCCAAAACCGGAAGGGTGAACGGCATGCCGGAAACCAGAAATTCGCCGTCATTCACACGGCCGGTGATGCGATCCAGTCGTTTCAATACCGTGCCGCAGGGGCAGGGCAAGGGATGAAACCGGGAGATATCGCCGCTGCGATAACGTATCAAGGGCATGCCGACCCGGGTCAGGGTCGTTACGACAATTTCCCCGCTTTCGCCGTCCGGTAGCAACCTGCCGGTTTTCGGATCCACGATTTCAATAAACAGATCGGCTTCCCGCAGGTGATACCCGTCCCTGGCCCCGCATTCGACCCCGCCGCCCCATCCCATCTCGGTCATGCCGTAATGGCGGAAAACCTTGCAGTTCCAGGCGCATTCAATGGCATCGACAATGGCATCCGGGATATGATCGGCTGTCAGCAGCACCGATTTTATCCGGTTTTTCAGGCAATTTTCTCCCCGGCCGGATCTTGCCAGGGCCAGTACCGGAACCGGCGCACCCACCAGGCACGTTATCCCCTGCGAAGCTATCGACTCCGGTGTAGCCCCGGCATCCGGCCCCGGGGCCAGGCTTTGAACCGCCATCCGCGCCAGCGCCCGGCTTAACAGATCCGCCACGCTGTCCGGTCTGCCGCCGCCGGGGAGAAGGATCATCACCCGGTCTCCGGGATGAACAAGGGTGGTCATCCCGTGATGAAAAAAATCCAGCGTGTGCTCCAGATCTTCCCGTGTGAAAAACAGGCGCTTGGCGGGGCCGGTTGTCCCCGAGCTCTGCAGCGTGACGCACCGCTCGATGCCGGTCTGGGAAACACAGAGAAACCGTAAGGGGTGGCGTTTGAGATCCGCCGAAGTGGTAAACGGCAGCCGGGCCATATCTTCAAGCCGCTGGACCGGATGCGTTTCCACGTCTCCCGGCAGATGCCGATAGAACGGACTGTTCCGGCGCACGTACGAAAGGGTTTCGCGAATTTTTTGAAGCTGGTACGCCTCAAGGCGGGAACGTGTCAGCGAAACGGCAGGGCCTTTCGTTATTGCGATTTTTCCCTGAATCCAGATTTCCAGCGGCGTTTTAAGCATCACTACCGGCCTCGATACAGCGGTTGCCCGCTGCTGTCCGTAAGGTTGTAGGCGCAAAACGGAATCAGCCGGCCATCTTCCGACACCACATGGATGCAGCAGTCCCGCAGCCGCTCAAGATCCAGGTTCCATGCATCCTGAAACGCCATGGCCGAAATGGAAAAAGACCGATTGCGGGCAAATTCCAGGAAACCGTCAAGATCCATGGGGCCTGGGGTCTTGTCGCCGCTGCCGCAACAAGGTGCGGATTCGTTCTGCTGCAGCACCTGCTCCGAATTTTTGTGTCCTCCGTCCTCTGTCCTCTGATCCCCGCCCCCTGCCCCCCACTGCCTGGCAACCGCGGCAACAGCGCGCCTGGCGCCCACATCCGCAGCCTCGGGCGGACTGCAGGCACTTGCAATCGGAAAGGTTGCCACAGGCTTCAGAGCGCCGCTTTCCGTAATGAAAAACCTGCCGTTAAACGAACACAGCGCATTTTCGCATCCCGGCGGGTGGAAATCGCAAGTTTTAACCCTTCCCCGGCTCTGGGCTTCAAGGGCCGTCAGGATCTCCGGAAGGGTGATGCGGTCACAATTTTGCGGCAGCACGGGCCGGCGGCCGAAATAACTGACCGGCTGCATGTGAATGCCCCGGACCACCGGCGACGCCCGGATGCCGAAATCCAGAATCGCTCCCAGCTCCTTGTCGTTGACGCCGGGAACCACCATGGGCACCAGCACAACGCCAAGACCCGCATCCCCGCAGGTCGCGATGGCCTGACGTTTTTCAGCCAGAAGGCCGCGCCCCCGGAGGCGAAGATAGACCTCATCGGAGACGCCGTCAAACTGGAGAAAAACCGAAGAAAGCCCCGCGTCCCTGAGCCTTCGGGCATAGCCTTTTTCCCGCGCCAGCCGAAGGCCGTTGGTGTTAAGCTGAATAAAGGCAAACCCCCTGCTTCGCCCCATCTCGATGATTTGCGGCAGATCGTCCCGAACCGTGGGCTCGCCGCCGGAAAGCTGAATGTTGCAGCCGGGAGCAGCCTGTTTCACCCTGTCGAACCAAAAGCGGATGACATCATGGGCCGGATCGGGTTTCGGGGCGGTTCCGGCAGCCGCAAAACAATACGGGCAGGCAAGGTTGCAGCGGCCGGTGACTTCCAGAAGCGCGGTGCAGGTGATCTGGCGGTGCGCCTGGCAGAGTCCGCAGTCGAAGGGGCAGCCTTTTGCCGTATCCACATAACATACGGGAGGCCGGACCGGCAGTTTGGGGCGGACCCAGGTTTCAAACGCCGGATTGCCGCGCCAGATCACGGTATCGAAACTTCCGTGGATCTCACAGCGCTTTTCCAGATGCACATCCCGGCCATCCGTCACCCGAACGGCCGGAATCTTTTTCAGACACGCCGGGCACAGGCTTTCGGTCCGGGACAGCACCCGCCGCTCTGACAGTCCATTGCCGTATATCAACATTTGTGCGTCCAATAATGGAACCCTTTCATTTTCTCCCTGCTGCCATGCCCCGCATCGTCGGGCCTGCGCGCCCTAAAAATAGATTTCAGTTTCCAGAACTTTCAACATTTCGCAGTAACCAGATTGCCGCCCGCAAGGCCCTTTTTTGATTCGCGATCCGCTTTCATCCGGCGGAATAATATTTCCGTTCCCATTTTTGCCAGGTAATCGAGCAATTCCGCACCTATTATTATATTCAAAACTGCGCCTTCTCATCCGGCCGATTGATGATTATACTGTAAACCAAACAAACTGCCGGCATATTCACATGCCACTTTTCTTATCCACACAACCTACAGGAGGTAGTCACGATGATTCCGGAAAAAATGCTTGAAGTTCTGAAAAAGGACGGGGTGGTTGCTATAGCCACCCTTGGCAAGGACGGCCCGCATATGGTCAACACATGGAACAGTTACATACGGATCACCGGCGATGGGCGCTTGTTGATTCCAGCCGGTTACATGCATCTCACGGAGGCCAACATCGCCGTAAACGATCAGGTATTGATGACGATGGGCAGCAGCAAGATTGCCGGCAAAAACGGTCCAGGCACCGGTTTCCTGATCAAGGGCACGGCGGCCTTCATCACCTCAGGTCCGGATTTTGATGCCACCAAGGAAAGATTTAAATGGGCCCGGGCGGCACTATCAGTAACCATTTCTTCCGTCACCCAGACTTTATAGCTTGAAGTCCCTGCCAATAGAGCAATAAAGGGACGGATTTATTTATCAGATTCCACGGCGTTCCCGCTGACAAATCAACGGATCTGTCCCTTTTCCCCTTTATATGAAAATGGTCAATTTTGATGGCTTTGTAAAAAGTCCGGTTACTTCGTTGCACTTCATCCTTCTTCGCTGCGCCCCTGGCATGGGAGTTAGAAGAACTTTTCCTGGTATTCGATTCCGGCATCTCGAAAGCGCTGATAGTCCATTCTGAGACGCTCGTTGGCGATGTTAAGAATCACCTTTTCCTCCGCACCGGTTTCATTGATGTCCCCGAATGCATAAACCTTGGTCACAGTGCGGTTCTCGCCGCCAGAGCCTACCAACGCAAAGTCGATCATAAGAAGGTACCAGTTCTTTCTGGCTTTCTGTTTGTCCGCCTTCTCCGCAAGCGAGTCCTGTTTCACAATCTCTTTGCGCAAATTGGCCTCGAAACGGCCTTTATTTCGGGATATGGCGAGTGCGATAAGATCCTCCAATCTCTCCATATAACCTTTTTTGCTTTTTTCAGTTGTCACGGATCAATCCTCCTATTTGAATACACGGCATTTTGCCCCCAAAAAGTGTACAGGTTGACAGGACGACCAACTATCAGCCTGGTTTCAGTGGGAGGCACCAGGCTTCCACCAAAATTGCATATGAAATAGTGTAACAGTTTATATGAAAATGGGCAATTTTCATTCTTCGTTGCGCCCCCGGCATTCCGTCAACACGAGATTCTCGAACAATGCTCCCCGCTGTGAATGGAAGGTGAGTTGCCCGGTTCGCGAATACCAAGCAGCCATAGAGCCAGGCCCGTATCACAGAAATAAAGTTGAGGGGGTCTTGACCAACCGTTTCATGAAAATCACCGGTGCATCCGGTGTATTTTACTATTGGAATTCGGTATGGTGTCCCCGTCTCCCTCTTGCTGTCGTACTAATTGAAATCTTGGCAACTGTTGCAAATTTCGTGACATCTTGTTCGTCGAGAGCCATAACGAGATATGGACCTTTCCACCCGCCTTCGGTCATCAGAATTCTGATGGACTGAAGCCCTTGGCGTCCTTCCAGGAACTGTCTGATCTTTTCCGATGCCTCTTGGCTTACTTCAAACATATAGAACTCCTTTCAGTTGATATGCGATTCTCTACCGCCCGATCACGGCGTGCCGTAGTCTTATATCTTCTCCGGCGCTTGTCAAGGATCGTTACAGGGAATCAATTTTTTCCAATTCTTCTCTCTGGCGGACATGAACATCTGCAGCTTGCCCGCAGAAAGTTTTGTTGGGTTTTTATCTCGTGAATGCATCTTTTCGGGGTCAAAAGTGTTGGAATTCCAAAAACGCCTTACTTGACTTTTTTGGGGCCTGTTTTCCGAGGTTTGAGATTTCTATCCAAAAAAATCACTCCAGTTTTTCTATGAACGAATCCCCACCCGAGGGACGACCGATTCTTTCGTGTTTTCGGAACAATGCGATTTCATGTTCCCGGACATCCAGAGCCATAAATGGCATTTAATTTTTCTTTAAAAGTCACTCAATTCCTCCTAAAGGTATAACGCCTGCGTCACGGACAGCTTGGCACTCGCCGTCTCCGAGAACGCGGAGGCTGGCTGTCATTAATGATAACTGTCTAAAATTTCAGCTCATTAAGTTTTTTGTTAATCAAGTTCATGTCAAACCCGTCAGGATCGAAATCCCCGCCAACCCATTCTATCATTTCCTCATGTTCTTCATGTTTCGGATCTTGAATTGCATCCAAAAAATCGGAATAACCCCAAATACCCCCGCAGTCTTCTGGAGGACATGCTTTTTTCCCTTTAATGACCGCGGGAGATTGATAAGAATCCAAAGGAATTAATTTTTCAAGAACGATTTTGTGCTCCCAATCATCGCCGAAATCATATTCATAAACGAAATTGTCTTTTACATTGGAAATGATATCGTGCAAGTAGACCTTCCGCTCATCTGTTACATCAAAGTCAAAATCCTGGTCAGGAATTCCAATATATGAGCTTCCAACTTTATATTGATGCATATGGTAATCGAACCATCCCATTGATACCTGCAAGACGGAATGCAATTGATCCAATCTGATATTATCTTTGACAATCAATCGTCTCCATATTGGAGGCTTGCTTCCAACCAAAGTAACTTTTATTTGGTACAACGATTTTGATTCTTTATTCTTCTTTTTCACAATGGCCTCCATGTAAAACGCGTTTGCCGGAAACAATTGATTCAGCGGTTTATCCGCTGGAACGACTGGTTGTGAAAATCAGCCGATTGCCGGAGTATTCATGCCAAATATTCGACGAAAATGCGCTATCTGCTTTAACTCTGCCTCATACGCCTCATACTCGCCCAGGTGGGCGCGCATCAGGCTCTTCCACAGTTTCCCATGGTTTGGGATAAAGAAGTGCAGCAGCTCGTGGACGATGACATAGTCCCAAAGTTCGATTTTCAGGTCAAGCAGCTCGGCGTTGAAGTTCAGATAGCCGCTGGTGGAGCACGAAGCCCATTTTTTGCGCATCGGCCGCACCCCGAGCCAAACGATATTTACATCGAGCTTCTCGGCCCAGTGCCCTACCCGTTCCTTGAACGCCGCCTTTGTATGTGGATTTTCCATGAATTAGATCCGGTCCGCCTTTTCAAGGACGCGGAACAGGTCGTTCACCAAGGCGGTGACCTTGTCGAGGTCGTCACATTCCGCAAAGATGGCAAACGTAACCTGCTTGCGCAGCTCCCGGAGCTGGCCGTCGCTGTATTTCCAGTTCGGCGTTTCGACAAAGGCCTCCCGGATTCTCCGGCTGACGGTATCGGCGTTCCCGATCTTTGAATCCTCCAGCATGCGGCAGACGAAGAACGTCAGACCGTCAATTCCTTTGGCCGCCTGTTCTTTTTTACGGGCTTCGTTCGCCTCCACCTCGCCAAGCAGATTGGCCAGCGTTTCGGCCGTAGTGGCCTGCCGATCTTCAAATGCCGCCTGGACAACACGCGCACGCTCGGCCATGGCAATCAGATAAGGATCATCGCTTTGTTCTTCCGCCGCCTTTCCGATGCTCTTGATCAGGTTGATGACCTTGCTGTTGTCCCCTCCCTTTTTGTCGGCGATAAACTTAACGGTATCCTCATTGATTTTCAGGGTGTCCTCGACAGGCAGGATGTAGCTTGTTCCGATATGCCTTCGCACCAGCTCATTCGTTTTTCTCTGGAAGTCCCGGTCCACCATGACCTGCCTGGCGTAGGCCTTCCGGACAACGGCATAGATGGCCGCCAGCGTACCGTAGTCGTCGATGAAGGGCCGCAGGAAAGCGTCCGGTGAGATGATCTCGTAGAGCATCTCGATTTCTTTGTATTCCTTGAAAAACGCCTTGCGCCGCTCGGGATCGCGGAAGTGCGCGATGAGGGTATCGACGTCCTTGTCGTCGAAGCTTCGCTCAATCAGACTTAGAACCTCCGGCGCCTTGCTCTCCATCTTGTTTTTGAAGAGTACCTTCAAAAGCTTCAGGTCCTTGACGATGGCGTTGATCTCGTCGCTGTCGAAGGCAAGGGCCTTCTCCAGCTTGTCGAAAATGCCGACAAAATCCAGAACGAAGCCGTGGGGTTTCACCATCTCCTTGGCCTCGTTCTCGTAGGGGCGGTTTACCCGGGCGATGGCCTGCAGGAGCGTGTGGTCGCGCATGGGTTTATCGAGATACATGGCGTAAAGGACAGGCGCGTCGAAGCCGGTGAGCAATTTCTCGGTGACGATGAGGATCTTCGGCATTTGATCTAACTTGCCGAAGCTCTTGCGGATCTGCCGCTCCTTCTTGGGGTCGAGGTGGAATTTCTTCAGCAGGACGGCGTCGTTGCTACCGCCGGTATAGACGACATCGGAATACTCAGGCGGGAGGAATTGATCGAGGGCGTGCTTATAGTGGGCGCAGGCTTCTCGGTCGACGCCGACGAGAAATGCCTTGTAGCCCAGCGGCTCAACATTCTCTCGGTAGTGTTCGGCGACAAATTGCGCCACCTTCCGGACCCGGTCCTTTCCCTTGAGGAAATTCTTGAGGTTTACGGCGCGCTCGAGGATTTTGTTCAGCTCCTCGATGTCGGCCACGCCTTCGGCTTCGGCCAGGGAGAGGAATTCCGCATCCAGCGTCTCGTGCGGGACAAGCATTTCGTTGGGAGCCATCTGGTAATAGAGCGGCAGGGTGGTGCCATCCCCGATGCTGTCGGCGATGGAATATTTATGCAGGTAGCCCCGATCGTCCTCGCATCCGAAGGTCTTGAAGGTGCCCTTGCCGTAGGCGGTCTTGTCCACCGGGGTGCCGGTGAAACCGATGAAGGTCGCATTCGGCAGGCCGGCCATGAGGAAGTTGCCGAGGTCGCCGCCGGTAGTGCGATGGGCTTCGTCGATGAGCACAAAGATGTTCGAGCGCGTGTTTAGATCCGCCGGCATGTCGCGGAACTTGTGGATCATCGTCACGATGATGCCCCGGTAGTCGTCCTTCAGGAGCCGGTTGAGCCGGGCGATGCTGCCGGCGTGCTCCAGATTGCCAAGACCCAGCGCGGCGAGGTTCTTAAGCATCTGGTCTTCCAGTTCGTTGCGGTCGATCATGAGAAGAATGGTGGGTTTATCCGCCTCGGGCGCGCGGAAAAGCTTTTCTGCCGCCTTGATCATGGTGAAGGTCTTGCCGCTGCCCTGGGTGTGCCATATGAGGCCGCGGGTCCGCATGGGATCGAGGGCGCGGCGGACGGCCGCCTCCACTGCGCCGGTCTGGTGCTGGCGCAGGATATATTTGTTCAGCTCCTCGTCCTTCTCGGCAAAGACGATATAGTCTTTCAGGAAAGCGAGCAGTTGAGGGATGGCGCAGAAGCGCTTCACCTTGGCTTCCAGCTTGCCGACTTCCTTGTCCTTCCAGTTGAAAATGTTGCGCCGGACCGTGTTCCAGGTCACTCCGTAGGAAAACCCGATGGCATCGGTGGCGGTGAAAATCTGCTGCGACACGAAGAGCTCGGGCGTCTCGCGGTGATAGCGGCGGATCTGATCCACCCCCAGGGCAATGGCCTCGTCCTTGTCGGCGTTCTTGCATTCGATCACCAGCACGGGAATGCCGTTGATGAGAAAGACGACATCCTCCCGCGTGCCGTAATGGCCGTTGTGAAAGGCCCACTCCTCGGTGACCTCGAAAACGTTTTTCGCCGGGTTGTCGTAATCCATCAGAATCAGGTCGCGCTCGCGCTTTTCTTCGTGGTCCGGGAACTTGCCCCGGTTGCGCAGGTGTTCGACGAATTCCCGGTTGCCGTAGATATCGGGGTAAAGATGGCGGAACTGTCCGAGCAAGGCGCCCTCGGCTTCGGCATAGCGCGGATTGAATTCGCGTACTTTGGCGTCAAGCAGGTCATCGAAAAAGAGCGAGCGGTTTTTGGCGCGGTCGGCAGGCGGCACCTCCGGATCAAACCCGCGCCGCCGTTCGGCTTCCTCTCGGGAGACAAACGTCCAGTCGATGCTCTCGGCGTATTCGAGAATCCTGGCCTGGACGGTTTTATGTTCTCCGGGTTTCATTTAAAGGGCTCCAGTCTTAAGCTCGCTTGTATCTTGTCCCGCTGCTCCGGGTTTACGCGCGACGCATCCGCATAGTCCCGCCATCGCGCGACAACATCCCTCACTTCCTTAATGATCGCCTCCGCACGCCCGCGCTTCATCGAAGCGCTATTGGCACACGCTCTGAAATCCTCCGGAGTGAACTCACTCCGTTTGCCGTTCATCGTCATTTGATGGCTCGATGTCCATTTTCCGCCGGGTTGGTAGCTGTAGGTCATGTCAAATGCAGGAGTTAGTGACCAGTTCCCCGAGCGGTCCATCAGAAAGGCGATGTTTTTTACGTGATCATCCTGGTTACGGGCCACGATATTGAAAACCATCCGCCGGAACTGCTCCTCGATGGCAGCCATCGGTAATCCCAGCCGGCGGATGACTTGCAGCGCCTGTTCGTAGCCGTATGCGCCCGCCTGGTTGAAATCATAATGCGCCATGGCGCAAAGCGACTGCATGTGCAGCTTCCCTCCGCCATCCAGCCGGTCGAACCGCTTCGTCATGAAATGGCGGCGCCCGTTCTCCTCGAACAGCCGGCACGGACTCATGGCGATTCCCGCATCCACCGCCATCCGGTAATAGGCATACTCGATCGTACCGTACCCCTTGGGGTCCTCCAGATCCTTATCCTTGTTGCCGCTGACCCCGTCGAACTTCATCAGCCAGTACTCAAACCCGCTGCCCGCCTTCACCTGCCCTGACCGGACTTCGTTTGTTTTGGAATTCCAGGCGATCACCGCCTTGGCCCGCGCCCCGCCCGCGGAAGTACCGACCCGCAGAATATCCTGCAGCGCCGTATCTTTCCCCTCCGCGTGAAGCCAGCCCTGCAGGTTGTTGCGATGGGTCAAAACCTCCGAAGCCAGCGCTACCAGCTTGTCGATTTCGATACTGGAGGCGCCGGGTCCGGCCAATCGGGTTGCCGGCGCGTACTCCAGCGCACCCATGCCCCGCGACCCCGTATAACAGAGGCGCTCCACTGCATTGAACGATTCCGGCATGCGTCCGGACCGGGCCAGCCAGGCATCGATCAACGCATTGCCGAACCGGTCCGGCAGTGAATCCGCCAAAAGCCCCGGAAGACCTTGGAAGGTTTCCGGTCGCAGCGATGGAAAGGCGTAGAGCCGGCTGGATAACGGCATCATCAGCGGGGCCACCTCGATGCCGCTTCGGATGAACGCCGGGTCATATTCAAACGTTGCGGTCGCGGCCCCGTCTTCCAGCGATACCGCACCGATCGTGCGTCCCCACAGGTTTACCTTTGCCGTCGTGCTCACGTTTCGTCACCCCAATGCCACGGCTCCTTATCCGCGGACTTCCGCTTGCCACTGGCCCGCTTCCGCGTCTTGCCTTTCAGCCTGACCAGATCCATCGGGCGCGGTCCCGCCTCGGGCGCCAGTGTTTCCAGCCGATCCAACAGTTCCAATACCCGCAGAATCCGGATCAACGTCGACATCTGCGCCGTGGCCCCGGCCTCGATACGCTCTACCGTCCGCTTCGATACACCCGCCTGCTCGGCCAACCTCTCTTGCGTAAGCTGAAGCTCCAGCCGACGCTGCGC
>JBBIPX010000054.1:0-20710 GCA_037442625.1 Desulfobacteraceae bacterium | reverse complement strand
GGGCAGCCGCCATCATGATGTTTTCCGTTCCGGTAACCGTCACGATATCAAAATAAATGTCCGCGCCGATCAGCCTGTCCGCTTCGGCCTCTACATATCCGTGCTTCAGCTCGATTTTTGCGCCAAGGCCGGCAAGGGCTTTCAGATGGAGGTTGATGGGTCTTGCGCCGATGGCGCATCCGCCCGGAAGCGATACGCGGGCTTTTTTGAGCCGTGCGATCAGGGGGCCCAGCACCAGAATCGAGGCCCGCATTTTACGCACCAGATCGTATGGGGCTTCGGTGTTGATCAGATTTCCGGCATCGATGGTGACGCAATTTTCGGCGGCCTCCACCTTCGCGCCGTGATTCTGCAAAAGAATACAGGAGCTCTGGATGTCTTTCAGGTTCGGAACATTGGTGTAGGTATTTTTCCCGTCCGTCAGCAGCGAGGATATCAAAATCGGCAGGGCCGCATTCTTGGCGCCACTGATGACAACGTTTCCGGCAAGCCTGCGGCCGCCGTCGACAATGATTTTATCCATAATTCTCCAGCAAATAGCCAGTAGGTGCTTGTTAAAACAAAAGCGCTTTTCCACGTCATGATATGGAAAAGCGCTTTTGAACGCAAGTAAAAGTCGGTCAGAGGTATGGGCTCATCAGCGAACCGCCTGATGGATCAATGATGGCCGTGTCCGTGGCCCCCCTCATCCCCTTTTGCCGAATCGACGGAAGCCTTGATGATGCAGTAGGTCATGCCAATGCCCAAAATGGTCAGGGCATACCAGAGCCCGCCCATGAACACCGCATGGGACATATCCCAGATCCATTCAAAATTAAAAGGAAACATTGTTACCTCCCGTGGTTATTCAACCGGATTGAGTTCGGCCTCTTGCGGAAAAATCGGCAGATATCGGTAGGAAATCATGATCAGGATGATGCCGTATGCCACCGGAAGCAGTGTGGTGGCGACTTCCTGCCAGCTCGGATAGTATAGTGCCCATTTATCGAAGGTCATGACGGGAACGGCCATGACCTGAAGGACCATCACCCAGCGGTTGACGCTGACGCCGATCACGGCCAGAACAAAGGCGGTGGTTCTGGCAACCGGACTCTTGCGGCCTTTGTCCGTGATCAGAATCGCCGCCGGAACCACGCCGCCGAGAACAATTTCCAGAACCAGTATCCAGATGCCGTAAAATCCGTTATTGCTGTAAAAATCCATCAGGGTGAAACCCTTGGAAGGCGCGGTGACATTGGCCCAGTAGACGGTATCGATGATTTTTGCGATGATATAGGAAGTCATCATCCAGCCCGATATTTTGGCCAGAAGCTCCACCACATTGTCCTTGACCAGTTTTTTACCGGCAACTGCCTCGGTGATCCGGGTGATCAGCAGGGTAAAACAGGGGCCGTAAGCTGCCGCCGACCATGTGAAGAGAAAAAACGTCCAGGGCCAGATAAACAGGCCTTCCCGGTAGGCAAAGGGCCGGCCGAACAGGACCCCGGCGACGCCCCCCAGAGAGCCCTGGTGAAAAAAGGACAAAAAGGCGCCGGTTGCGGCGAACACAGCCATCGTGGCGTGCATGTTGTGGCTGAGGTGATGAAAGAACGGCACCTTGTCGACCTGCCGGTTTTCCAGGATCAGCGGGACGTATTCGATGGTCAGAACCATGAAATAGCAGGACAGGCAGAACGCAACTTCGGTCAGCATGGAATGGACGTTGGCATGCCAGAAAATGAACCAGCCCCGGAGCGGCTGCCCGATGTCGATGGCAAGGATCAGAAGCGCGGAGCTGTAGCAGATAAAGCCGATCAGAACCGCGTAATTGATGATGTTCTTAAGCTCGTCCTTACCGATGATGTATTTTAGAAAGCCGGTGAAAAAAGCGCCGCCGCCCAGTGCGATCACCGCAAGATCCGCCCAGATCCACAGGGCGAATCCGTAATTGTCGTTCATGTTGGTCTGGTTGAGGCCCTTGAACCAGCACAGCAGCATGGCATACACGCCCCAGAGCAGAACGGCTCCGACCACGATCAGCGCAACCAGAAATTTATCAAGTGAACAGCGCCTGACGCCGTTGGGTATTAACGCAGAATCCATAATTTTCGTACCCCTTGCTTGATCTGAAATGAAATCATTCGCTTAGAAAACGCCCCTTGTCTAAACGGCTTTCTTGGGCCCTTCGGTTTTCAGGTAATTATCGCCGGCGCGCCGGACCCACTCCCGGCTGGAGACATAATAAACCTTGGGGTTGGTCCCCAGTCTTTCAAGGAGCCGGAAGGCTCCGGGCTGTTTCTTGAGCTCATGTACCGCATGCCCGGGATTGTTGAGATCCCCGAACGTGATGGCGCCGGCGGGACAGGCCTGGGTGCAGGCGGTCTGGTAGGCATCTTCTTCGATTTCCTTCTGACCGTCCAGATGCGCCTTGTCCTTTGCCGCCTGATAGCGGTGAATACAGAAGCTGCATTTTTCAACCACACCCCGCATGCGGGGGGAAACGGCCGGATTCAGATATTTTTCCATGCCTTCCGGCCAGATGGGGTCATACCAGTTGAAATACCGGGCATGATAGGGGCATGCCCCCATGCAGTAACGGCATCCGAAACAGCGGGTATAAATCTGGCTGACGATTCCGGTCTGGGTGTCGTAATCGGTTGCCGTTGCCGGGCAGACCGAAACGCACGGAGAGTGCCCGTGCTGCCCCTCGCAGTGCTGACAGGGCCTTGGCAGATAGCAGATGTCCGTTTCCGGATACGGCTTGCCGTTGGTCAATTTGTATACGCGCATCCAGGTAATGCTTTTGAGCTTATCGGTTTCGTCTTCCCGGAACGGTACATTGTTTTCAGCCATGCAGGCAACCATGCAGGAGCCGCACCCGGTGCACAAATCCAGATCAATGACCATTCCATATTTTTGGGTACCATTATCACCGTGTTCTTGTTTCATCACAACCTCTTGCTAAGATTTAGGCTTTACTCAGTTTCGCCCTGATTCCCCAGGCGGCGTCCAGACCGGAATCAGGGTCCTGCACCGGGCCGATCATTTGATTCACATTAATCCCCTTGCCCGCGATATAGCCGTCGTAAGCCGTGTGGCCGAGTCCCCCGGGAAGCGCCACCACACCCGGCAGGATGCCTTCTTCCAGATGCGCCCGGACCCTGGCCTGCCCTACGGGCGTTTGCAGCACCACGGCATCGCCTTCCGACAACTGGCCGGCCTGGGCGGTTTTTGGATTGATCTCGATAAAGCCGTCGTTATGCTTCAGGATCGTATCCTCAACGGTCTTGGTCAAAAACGGCGGGTCGGCGATATACCCGCAGGACAGCCGCATGGTTTCATACGGGATGAGCAGCAGCGGAAAAGCGGCGGCATCGCCTTCAATCTTGACCGGTGAAAACGCGGCGGATGCAGCGGTGAACTCAAATTTTCCGGAAGGTGTTTTAAAGGAATCCTTCCACTGGGGCGCCGCTGCCTCCGAATCAAGCCAGAAACCCTTATTCTGAAGGGTCTTCAGCTTGTCGCCCATGGCCTTCCCGAAGCAGGCTTCAAAATTGTCCCACGGGAAAGACTCCGCAACCCCGCCGCCAAGCTCTTTTGCCAGCAGGATCAGCGTGTCTCCGGCATGTTTGGTGTTAAACAGCGGTTTAAAGACGGGTTTCGACAAACCGATGACGGATCTTGGAAAACCCACCGGCGTCGGCACATCTTCCAGGCGCTCCAGATAAATGTGGTTGGGCAGAACAAGATCTGCATTGCAGGCTGTCTCATCCATGAAAGAAGACAGGCTGACCACAAAGGGGATTTTGTCAAAAGCCTCGGTTACGGTTTTGGAATCCGCCAGCGTATAGCGGGGATTGGACTCAAGAACAAACAGCGCATTGACCGGGTATCCCTTGCCGGAAAGTATCGCGGAAGCAAGCTGATTGATGCAGTTCGGAGATTTTGGCGCAGCGCCGTCCAGGCGCGGCTGATTCATGCCTGCCGCGGCCTCCGCGTCCAGGGTGAGTTCGGGCCAGCCCTGAATATCCGCTATCGGCAGGGTACATACACCGCCTTTCCGGTTGACGCTTCCCACAAGGGCGTTCAGGGCATGCACGGCCATGGCCTCGCTCAGGCTTCCGGGGGTTCTGCCCTGGCCTTTCCCGCACAGCGCCAGCGGCGCTTTCGCCTTGGCGAATTCACGGGCCAGCAAAATGATCGCGGAAGGATCAATGCCGGTAATCCTGGCCACGGTTTCCGGGCTGTAGCCATCCAGCACCGTTTGCCTGAATCCTTTTTTCATCTCACCCCTGTCCGTGACATAACTTTCGAAACCATGGGCGTAATTGTCCACAAAGTCCTTGTTGTAACGCATTTCCTTGATCAGGACGTGGGCAACCCCAAGCGCCAGCGCAGCTTCGGTGCCGGGGATGATGCTGATCCAGCGATCCGCTTTCGCAGCGGTGCGGGACAGGCGCGGCTCGATTTGAATCACCCGCGCATTGGCTTTTTTCCATCCCGTGTTGGCTTTAATCGTCCGGACCGGCGACCCCCATCCGTCCAGGAGTCCGCAGCCGAAACTCAGGATAAAGTCTGCGTTTTCCAGGTCGAAAACAGGCGCCGCGGAAACGCCGTTCATCTGCTGCAATGCAAGCTGATACGTATCCGCGCTGGAAGGCATGTGGAAGCAATTGGGAGTGCCGTAAGCGGTCAGAAACCGGCTGAAGAGCCGGGATACGGTCCCCTGGCCGGATCCGGCAATACCGGCAACGGTATGGGAATTTCCGCCGGTTCTGAATCCGTCCAGTTTTTCAGAGATTTCGGCAATTGCCTGCTCCCAGGAAATCTTCGCCCACTGTCCCGCGCCCCGCTTCCCGACCCGTTTCAGCGGGGATTTTATCCGTGTCGGCCCGTACAGGAGCTGCAGTCCGGAAAGCCCCAGCGCACAGATGCCCCCCTGATTGACCGGATGCCCTTTCATCCCCTCGATTTTTACCCCCCGGTCCTCCACCTTTCGGACGCTGATGCCGCATCGGCCCGGACAAAGCGTACAAACGGAATTGACATAGGTGGTCTCACCGATTTCAGGCACCGGGGTCCAGGGCCAGTTCTGTGTCCAGATGGACAGGTCGTCCGTCAACTTCCAGGGCAGCGGTGAAAGGGCTGTGCCTGCTGCAACGCCAATGCCCAGCGACAAAAAACTTCTTCGGTCTATTTTCATTGAATCTTCCCCTTAACCTGAAATAAAAACATACCGCGTAGTGGAGAACGTTGGATGCGTCCAAAGGCCCCGACTTTTATTTATGGCAGACAAAACACCCTTCCTTCTGCGTCTGAACGCTGCCCATCCGTACTTTTTTCTCCTTCTGATGGCACTCGGAGCAGTCATCCATTTTCATGCGATCCCATGTGTTTTTCTTGAACCCCCCGATGTTCTCTCCCCAGATATCCCGGCTGTAGCCCGAAATCCGGTTCTGCTGATACGTCTTCATATGCTCGGATTCGCCGATGGGCCCATGGCAGGTGACACAAGCCATTTTTGCCGATTTAACATGGGCGGCGTGAGAGAAAAACACACAGTCCGGCTGTCTGGCATAAACCAGCCAGGGCACTTCAATCCCTTTTTTCACATACTGTTCCACGAATCTGGTTTCTTCAGGATTGGCGCCCTGTACTTCTTCATGGCATTCGATGCACTGAGCCAGCTTCGGCACGCCGGAATAGCTGCCGTCTTCACGGAAAAAATGACAGCTTTCACAGCCGTTGCCCACAAGGGTGGCATGAAGGGAATGGTTGAAATCAATGGGCTGATTTTTTTGAGAATACAGCACTTTCGGGAAGAGAATCCAGCCGACGATCAGACTGGCCACAAGCCCGACAAGAAAAAACAAAATGATGACGCCTCCCGTTCCCTCGTCTTTTCCGCCTTGCCCGTTTGTTGAGGGAACCGCCTTCTCCGAAACCGATTGAGCCTTGTCATCGCTTTTACTCATGGAAACCCCGTCTGTCGTTGAAATGATATGGGTAAAAATACATAAATCGAGCGATTTGTTAAGATGGATCGCATGATTCAACAAGGCGATGCACTGCCTTGCTGAAACTGATGCTCTGTATATAGGGAAGGTATTTTTGTCAAGAAAAAATCATTGGCCCATCGCCCCGTAACTGTGAAGACCGGGCAGAAGATTCACACCGAAATACGTAAACAGAACCGCGGCAAAACCCGCCGCTGAAAGGTATGCGATCCGCCTGCCGTGCCATCCGCGCATCAGTCTGGCGTGAAGCAGCGTGGCATAAATGAACCAGGTGATCAGAGACCAGGTTTCCTTGGGATCCCATCCCCAGTACCTGCCCCATGCGGAATTGGCCCAGACGGCGCCGGTAATGATCCCCGCAGACAGAAACAGGAATCCGAACATGACCATCTGGTGGTTCAGCTCATCCAGAACCCCGGTTTTGGGAAAGCGCTCCAGGAGCCGGCTTTTTCCTTCCGCATCCTTATCCTTGATCAGGTACATGATGCTGAGGCCGAAGGAAACGGCAAAGGCGGCGTAGCCGATAAAACAGGCAACCACGTGAGCGATCAGCCAGTTGCTTTTGAGGGCCGGCAAAAGGGGCTGAATCCGGTCGCTGATGTTGGGCGATAGCGAAGCGTAGGCCATTGCCAGAAAGGGAAAGGGCATGGTGAATGCGCCGATGATGCGGTTTCCGTATTTTTTTTCAATCACCAGATAGACGGCGGCAAGGGTTGCGGCGAAAAACACCAGGGATTCATAGAGATTGGAAAGCGGGGCATGGCCGTACCCGAGCTTGTAGGATTCCATCCACCGCATGGCAATGCCGGTGACATTTCCCAGCAGACCGGCAAAAACGACCCAGGTGCCCAGCCTGCCGGGCTCCGGTTTCTTGAAAATCCACGAAACCAGATACAGAAATGCTGCAAAACCGTAAACAAATGTAACAACAGAAAGGATTCCGGAACTGTTCATCGTATTTCCCTTATCATTTTCAATTCAATATGTTCATAAATGACCATTCCATACCATCATTACCATCATTTTTTATTTTTCGATTCGATTGCGGCGGCTGCCGAGGCGACGGCATCGATTTTATTCTGAATGCCGATTTTATTTTTATTGGCGATCCCTCGAATCACTGCGCCGCCGATTTTTTCATCCATACGCACTTCAATGCAAACCTGCTGATGGGACATGAAAAATGTGACGATGCATCCGGCGATCATGAGCAGAAAACCGCTGTAAACCACCCAGACGCCCGGATCGCTGGTAACCTGAAGACCGGTGTAATACCGGGTTTCGGTTTCATCGATCGCAACAACCACATCCCCTTTTCTCATTTTGTCGAAACTGGGAAATTTTACCGGAAGGACGACTTCAACGGGACTTCCGGCCGGAGGCGTCAGCATTCCGACAAAAGCATCCCCGATCTCATGGCCTTTATACTGATAGTCCTTGTTAAAGGCCGTAATCGTAAACGATCCCAATCCTTCCGGAATGCTTACCGTCTGGCCCGGCGCAATTTTTTCCCTGTATTCCATTCCGGTCGCCCGGCTCGTGAAGCTTAATACCAGATTTTGGGAAGGCAGGCTCCCGTAACTCGACTGAAACAGGTTGACGCCCTTGTAGCGAAGGGGATCGTTGACAATGACATCACGGGTCAGCACCGGCACCCCCTTTTCCAGAATCGTCAGCGTGGAGCGGTATTCGCTGGGCGCGCCCGAATCGTAAAAACTGACCGAAAATTTATCGCACCGCACCTCAAAATCAAGGGGAATCGACTTGCCGGAATTGCTCACCCGCACCGATTTGACTGATTCGCCTTCCGGAATGTTGACAGCCCCGTCAAACCCCCAGAAAGAGCCGATCAGGCCGCCCGCCAGCAAGAAGACAACGCTCAGATGAACGATATAAACCCCCATGCGGGTCCAGCGCCCCTTTTCGCTCCAGAGCCAGTAGCCCTGAGAGGTTTGTTCGAAACGGGTGCGTCCGATGCTCCGGGACAAAGCCTTTTCAAGAACGGGCCTTGCCGCATCAAGGGAAAAGATTGCAACCTGCCGCTGAAAAGCGGCGTTTGAAAACCGTGACGGGTTAAAGACCGGCGGTTTGACGACGATCTTCCATGCGGCTGGCATGCGCTCCAGGGAGCAGACGATGATGTTGATGGCCAAAAGCGTCAGCAAAAGCTGAAACCACCAGGAATGATACATGTCAAACATGTCCAGAACGGAAAACAGACGGTACAGATTCCGTCCGTAGGTATGCAGATACGCGTCCATATTCTGATTCTGGGGAATCACCGTTCCGAAGACGGAAGTTGCGGCCAGCGTCAGAAGGACCGTTACGGTCAATCGGACCGATGCGAAAAAATTGAAAATCGGGGAATGCTTCCTGGAATTCATTCTATCTCCAATACGGGGAGCAGGGGGTTATCGGATAACGACAACGGGCTGGGCCGGCCTTCCGGCCCGTTGCCGGGGCTACCTTGCCATCTTTGCAACAATTATCAAAGTATGCCGGCGGAAACAAGGCGGAATCGCAATTCTGATATGTTTTCAGCAGTTATCATTCCTGTTTTGCGCTATTTTCCGGGTGAATGACAATGACGGCCGGTTTGGATTGGTCCAGATATTTTCGGGCCAGGTGATACACCTCCAAGGATGAAACGGCTGCATAGTCTTTCTGGATCGTCCGGCTCCAATCCATCTGCTGCGGATGCCCGGCGGAACCGCTCAGAACGGAATTGACCCAGTAGTCATTGGTTCTGATCAAATCCTTGATGCCGGTCAGAACCGGATCCAGGGACCGGTGCAGCTCATCCTCCGGCACCGGTTTTTCGGATAGGGCGGCTGCAATGGATTGGACCGCCTGGATCACCCGTTTCTCATCCCCGGGCGCAACCGTGATCATGGTTTGAAACACGCCGTATCCCGGATACGCGCGGCCGGGTTGATTGAACGCCATCGGCGAATAGGCGGCGCCGAGCTTCTCCCGGACACTTTGGCGAAGCCGGTCCGAAAACACCTCCGCCAGTACGGAAAGCCGGCGGGTTCTTTGAATTTCCCAGAAATCCTCGGTCGGATACGCCACCACCACAAGGGTTTTGGGAATCTCGGTTTTGACCTGAAGGTTCAGGGCGCCTCCGGCGGGAAATTGCGGACTTTTGGCCGGAGGCGCCAAAAACCGGGTCGATCTTTGCGGAAGGCTTCCCAGATAGGTTGACGCAAGCGCTATGACGGCATCCACATCCATATCCCCTGCAATGGAGATCTCAAGTGCGTCATGCTTGAGTGCGGGCATCAGCCAGCCACTGACATCGGCAAGCTTCAGCGTCCGGAACACTGCGTATGCCGGAAGGCCGAAGCGGGAATCTCCGCCTGCAAGAAATCTGCGGACATGGAGCCTTGCCATGCCGTCAACCGAACGGGAAAGCTCCTGGTACTGCTGGAAAAATCTTTCCATGCACAGGGCATAGGCGTCCTGTCGGAATCCCGGATCCAGGATATGGGCCTGAAGGAGCTGAAACAGCAGCGGAATTTCATCCGAAACCGAGCTTGCCTTGAACATGAACCGATCTTCGCCGATGCTGAATCGAACCCGGGTGTTTTTGCCGGCAAGGGCCCGGTCCAGCTCCTCCCGGGTCAGTCCGCCCAGCCCGCTTTCCTGGATCACTTCCGCGGCCAGTTGCGACAGCCCGGGTTTATCCGAAGGCTCCGAGGCGGAGCCGAATCCAAACGCCGCACTGGCCAGAACCTGATTCTGCTTGAAATCCGTTTTTTTCAGATTCAGGCGAACACCGTTGTCAAAATCCACCTGAACGATTCCCAGATCGGCGATATCCCGCCGGTCGCGAACCGCACCCGGCACCTGCGGCACCGGCAGATACGGAAACAAGACGGATCCATATTCGGCCGGCGGTGAAACGGCAACCCCCCGGCTCTGATTCCAGACGGACAGAATCTGATTTTCCGGCGATAACCCGCCGGATGCCGCCAGTTTGACATTTCCGGTCAGCTCGATCAGACGATGGTCCCGGGACCAGACCGATTTTAGCGATTCCAGCACATCCGCTGCCGTCACCGATTGAATAAAAGGGGCAAGAAGCGCCATTCTCTGCGCCGGGGACTGCATGACCCGATTCCGATCCAGTGACTGGATGATTTGACGGGCGATCGCCTGACTGTTCCGGGTAGCGGCTTTTTTCTCCTGGTCCGCAAGAGCGGACAGAAAATCGGACTTGACCCGGACCACTTCGGAGTCCGAAAATCCGAATTCCAGCGCGCTTCGCAGTTGCTGCTCCATTTCGGAAAGGGATTTTTGCCAGTTTTCCGGATCGCTTTCCGCCGAAATCTCCGCCATGTACACATCTTTTAAAAATCGCCCCGTCTGAACACTGGCCGATGTAAATGGCGAACCCGGTTTGCGGATCAGCGCATCCAGGCGGTTTTGCATGATTTTATCCGCCAGTTCTTTTAAAGTCTCCGCTTTTTGAAGCTGAATCGAATCCGGCGGATCCGCTCCCTGATAAAGGGTTCCGATGCTGACATCCGTGGCGCCGGCTTCCGCCTCATAATGGTAAAAAGCCTTTGTCCCGTGATGATCGATTTTTCCGATATCCGGCGCAGCCATGGCCTTTTCCCGCGCGGACAGCGAATCGAAGGCTCCGGCGACAAGGCCGGCGCAGGCCGCCGTATCCAGATCGCCGACAGCGACCAGGATCAGGGTTTCCGGCCGGTACCAGGCATCATAAAAACGTTTCAGGGCAATGTGATCCGCTTTTTTCAGAATGCCTTCGTCCCCGATGGGAAGCCGCTTTGAAATCAAGCTGTCGGGAAGTGAGAACTTCAGGGACGACTCAAATGTCCGGTAGCTCGATGAATCCCGCGTCCGTTTTTCAGCCAGAACGACATTTCGTTCCCTTTCGATCTCCTCCGGCAGCAGCAGGGCGTCGCCCGCAAAATCGCGCATGACTTTCAGTCCGTCTTCAAGGCTTTGCCGCGATCCGTCGGGCAGCAGCAGATCATATACCGTATCCGTAAATCCCGTGCGGGCATTGGCATCGGCCCCAAAATCCATTCCGATGCTTTGAAAATAGCGGATCAGCTCGCCGGGCTTGAAATGGGTGGTCCCGCAAAACAGCAGATGCTCCAGAAAATGAGCGTACCCCTGCTGGTCATCGGTTTCATTCAGGGAGCCGGCCTGAACCATCAGATGCATGCTGACCCTGTCCAGCGGGGTTTTGTTTTTCATCAGGACATAGCGGAATCCGTTGGAAAGTTTTCCAAAGACGATATCTGGATCCGGAGCAAGATCGCTACGCTCCTGCGGCCAGAGCGGCATACCGACTTCGGCCGCCGAAGCAAGGCCCCGTGCCCCGAAAAAAGATTTCCCTGAAAAATCAAGGAACATATTTTCCGTTGCGGGCATCAGGGCTACAAACATGGCCATGGCCCATCCGATAATTCCCGCCCGGACAAAACGCCTGAGAGGATCCTGCAGCATTTGTTTCATTCAAAACTCCAATTTCAGGTTGGCAAACAGCACACGGATGCGAAAAAAAGGCTTCACCAAAAACGTATCTGAAAATCTAACCATGCATTACCGGATTGGCAACGGTGAATCGTAATGCCCGGCCTTTCGCCGTCCATAAATTTGATTGATCATTACAGCATTTGTTGGTAGTATTTAAAGGTTTTATTAGATCATGCTCAGTAACGGCATGATTCGAATCACAAGTGTTGAACGGTTTAAATTTTTCCAAAGACAGACTATCAGGAGATTATCATGCGGTTGCCGTTTCTGTCATTTATCATGGCGCCCACTTTTGCCGGAATTCAGGAGCATGCTGAAAAAGTGAAAGAATGCGCCTGGATCTTTCAGCAGGCGATCGAGTGTCATCTCAATTCTGACTGCAGCGCATTTGACGATCTCCGGGAACAAGTGATTCAGCTTGAAAGCGATGCCGACATCATCAAGAACCGTATCCGAGCCTATCTGCCAAGCGAGCGGTTGATGCCCGTAAACAAAGTGCTCCTGCTGCAATATGTCAAGGAGCAGGACGGGCTTCTGGATGCCGTGGTTGGCGCCTTGGCGTGGATTTCACACCGGAGCCGGGAATCCATCCCGGCGGATCTGCACAAGGATTTTTTTCTTCTGGTGGATGCCGTAATGGACCCCTTTGAAGAAATCACGAAAATGGTGTCCGCGGCCAGAAAATATTTCAAGCTGTTATCAGAGACCCGGCGGAACAAGGTCAAGGAAATCATCCGGGCCATCCGTCACCAGGAACACGAGGCGGACAAGGTGGAAGAGATGATCGTCCAGAAAGCCTTTGCATCGGTGACAGACCCGGTATCCTTATTTCATGCCATACGGCTTGCAGAATCCATCGGTGAAATAGCGGATCATGCTGAAAACGCAGGGGATGTCATGCGGGCCATGCTGGCAAGGTAGAATCCACCTGATGCCGCCAAACCCGGCACATCGCCGTGGTTAACGATTTCGGCTTATTCATTTTTCTGAAAAAACAGATACCTCATACACCTCGACAGCGGTTTTCGCATCTTTCCAGCCTGTTTTTTCCACGCCGGCTTTCAGGCATAAATGTCCCAGAAAATCTTCGGCTTCAGGAAGCTGCTCCCAGACCTGGGGAAGAAACGTCGCCCGGTGATGGCCGTGCGACAGGATGACGCCGTGCACGCCGGGCTTGAGCTGCTTTTTCAAGTCGTCCGCATTCTGAAATTTCAGCGGCACGGGCTTTGTCAATATACTGATTTCGATTGCGATCTGCTTCATTTCCTGCAGGGTGACCGGAGAAAATCTCGGATCATGAAACCCCGCATGAACGGCGTTTTCCCTGACAGCGGCGATCAGCGGTTTTTCGGGCTCAATAATGCCGATGCACCCTCTGAGCCGGCCCTTTGCATGCAGGGTGACAAAACAGCCTCTTTTCTCCATGAATTCGGGCGTGCTTCTTGCCGGCGGATGGGCTGTTTTTTCTCCCAGGTGCTCCAGGATAACCGTTCTGGCAAGCTGGAGCAGATAACGCTGATCCTCTGCGGATATCCGTGACATATCAAAGCCTCCCTTGGCCATTTTGGAAAACCGGTTGCATTCGCGCCTGTCCTGTCATAAAAAAACAGGAAAAACATTGTTAATGAAAAAAGATGTATTATTATATCTTGTTTAAGTGAACATGAATTCTACCATCTGAAAGACGCTTTGTCCACCCAATCGGCAAAGACGCTGACGGATAATCATATACAAAGGTCTGGAGTCACCATGGCAGAAACCGACAAAGACGATTTGATCAGTATTATTGAAGAAGACGAAAAAGGTGCCGCAATCCCGGATATTCTACCGCTCATGCCGGTCAGGGATATCGTGATTTTCACCGATATGCTGCTGCCTCTATTTGTGGGACGGGAAAAATCCGTTCTGGCCGTTGAAGAAGCGGTTTCCAAGGACGGGTTTATTTTTCTGGCAACGCAGAAGGAAACCGGCGTTGAAAATCCCAAACCGGACCAGATTTATCAAATCGGCACCATCGGCCGGGTGCTGCGGATGCTCAAGCTTCCGGACGGCCGGGTCAAGGCCCTGGTTCAGGGCGTGGCAAAAGCCAGAATCATCCAGTATACCCGGAAAAAGTCCCTGTACCGCGTCCGGCATGAGGTCATTGCCCAGGTTCCGGTCAAGGAAATGACGATCGAAATTCAGGCCCTCATGCGAAACGTCCGGGAGAATTCCGAAAAAATCCTGGCATTCCGGGGAGAAATGACGGGAGATGTCAGTGCGATTCTGGACAGCATTGAAGATCCGGGAAAACTGGCGGATCTGGTGGCGTCCAATTTACGGCTTAAAATCGATGAGTCGCAGATGGTCCTCGAGGTCACGGATTCGGTTGAACGGCTGCAAAAAGTCAATGACCTGCTGTCCCGGGAGGTGGATCTTTCCTCCATGCAGGCCAAGATCCAGTCCAATGTCCGGGATGAAATCGCCAAAAGCCAGCGGGATTATTTTTTGAGGGAGCAGGTCCGGGCCATCCACAAGGAGCTGGGGGAAAGTGATGAAAAGGCCCTGGAGATCGAAGAGTATCAGAAAAAAATAAAACGCGCCAAAATGGGCAAGGAAGCCGAGACCGAAGCCATGAAGCAGCTCAAGCGGCTGGAGCAGATGCATCCGGACTCCGCGGAATCCTCGATTGTCCGGACCTATCTGGACTGGCTGGTGGATATGCCCTGGAGCAAATCCTCCAAGGACGACATCAACATCAAGGAAGCCAAGAAAGTTCTGGACGCCGACCATTACGGGCTTAAGAAAATCAAGGAACGGATTCTCGAATACCTGAGCGTCCGCAAGCTCAATCCGAAAATGAAAGGTCCGATCCTGTGTTTCGTCGGGCCTCCGGGCGTCGGGAAAACCTCCCTGGGCCGTGCCATCGCAAGGGCCATGGACCGGAAATTCTTCCGGATTTCCCTGGGCGGCATCCGGGATGAGGCCGAGATCAGAGGCCACCGCCGCACATACATCGGCGCGCTTCCCGGCCGGATACTCCAGGGACTCAAGCAGTGCGGCACCAACAATCCGGTATTCATGATGGATGAAATCGACAAGCTGGGATCCGATTATCGCGGCGATCCTTCCTCGGCCCTACTGGAAGCCCTGGATCCGGAGCAGAACGCCGCCTTCAGCGATCACTACCTGAACCTGCCCTTTGACCTGTCAAAGGTCATGTTCGTGCTGACCGCCAACATGACCGATACCATCCCTTCCGCGCTTCTGGACCGGATGGAAATCATCATGCTCTCGGGCTATACCGAAGAGGAGAAAACCGTTATCGCCGAAAAATACCTCCTTCCCCGCCAGCTCAAGGAAAACGGGATCAAGACCCGGGACCTTCAGCTCAGTCCGGTTGCGCTTCAGCAGATTATCGCCGAATACACCTCGGAGTCCGGGGTCCGGAATCTGGAGCGGGAAATCGGCGCCATCTGCCGAAAGGTGGCCAGAAAGCTGGCCGAAGAGCAAAAAGGCCCCTTTGCCATTTCAAAAAACAATCTGCACAAATACCTGGGCATCCCCAAATACATTACGGAAATGGATCAGGAAGAAAGCCAGGCAGGGCTTGCCACCGGCCTTGCCTGGACCCAGGTGGGCGGAGAAGTCCTTTATGTCGAGGCGTCCCTGATCGGCGGCAAGGGTGAAATGATCCTGACCGGCCAGCTCGGGGATGTCATGCAGGAATCCGCCAGGGCCGCCATGAGTTACGCCCGGACAAAACTGGCCGATTTCGGCGTTGAGGAAAACGTCTTTGAAAACCAGGATGTTCATATTCACGTGCCTTCCGGCGCAACGCCCAAGGACGGGCCGTCCGCGGGCATTGCCATGGCGACCGCGCTGATCTCCATTCTCTCCGGCAGGCCGGTGAATAAATATGTGGCCATGACCGGCGAAATCACCCTGCGGGGAAGGGTGCTGCCCATCGGCGGGCTCAAGGAAAAAGCGCTCGGGGCACTGCGCGCCGGCATCAGAACCATAGTGATCCCGGAAAAAAACAAACGGGACCTGGATGAGATTCCGCTTTACGTGAAAAAGAAAATCGATTTCATTCCCGTAAAAAACATGTCCGAGGTGCTGGATATCGCTTTCAAGCCTGATGGGAAATGATGCGGATTCTTGCGGTTGACACCTCCACCCCGAGCTGCAGCGTCGCCGTCGTGGCGGGAAATGATCTGCTGGCCGAGATCACAGCCGGAAACGGCCAGACCCACTCCAGACATCTGATGGTCTTGATTGATTCCGCGCTTGAACTTGCCGGCACAAACCTGTCCAAGACGGACGGCCTGGCCTTTACGAGCGGGCCGGGCTCGTTTACGGGCCTTCGGATCGGCATCAGTACGATGCTGGGTATAGGCGCCGCAACCGGAAAACCCATCGCGGGAATTTCCGGTCTGGATGCGCTGGCCATGCAGGCTGCGGCTCCGGATATCACGATCTGCCCCCTGATTGACGGCAGAAGAAATGAAGTTTATTGTGCGCGCTACCGGTGGGTGAATGAAGTCCTGGTCAAGGAAATGGCCGAGCAGGTGCTGTCTTTGGAGCATGCGATAGCCGGTCTCAAAACACCTGTCCTGTTTGCGGGAAACGGCGCACAGCTTTACCGGGCGCTGCTCCGGGAGCATCTGGGCGACGGCGCCCGGTTTGCCCGGAACTGCCAGAACACGCTCCGGGCATCGACCGTGGCATGGCTCAGCATGAAACGCTTTGAAACCGGCGACGTGGACGACATCTATCGCTTCAAGCCCATGTATATCCGAAGACCCGACGCCAAAATACCGGCGTCATTTATACCGCGGGAACCTGTCCATGAAAGAACTCATTGAACTGACAAAAAGCCTGATCCGGTACCCATCTGTGCACGACAGGCCCGATCAAATCCACGCCTGCGCCGGCTTTATCGAGGACTATCTGAAATCCGCCGGCATTTCATATCAGAGATTTGATTTCAACAACGTCCCATCGATTCTGGTGATGCCGGAAAATCTATATGCGCCGGTGCTGCTGATGAGCCATTTTGATGTGGTGGACGGCCCGGATACCCTGTTTTCGCCCCGGGAGGAAAACGGCTGCCTGTACGGCCGGGGCAGCATCGACGACAAATACGCCGTGGCGCTTTCCCTGGTTCTTTTAAAAAACCATGTCGAACGGCTTATCTCCAAGGGAAAAAACCGGAATGCCCTCCCATTCGGCGTTCTGCTGACCGGCGATGAAGAAATCGGGGGCGAAAACGGGGCGCAAAAACTTCTTCATGAATTCAAGACCGATTTTTGCATTGCCCTGGATGGCGGCAACCTTCAAAAAATCGTCGTCCGGGAAAAAGGAATTCTGCGGCTGAAGCTCATCGCAAAAGGGAAAACCGCCCACGGCGCCAGACCCTGGCTGGGCGAAAACGCCATTGAGCGGCTGATCGAAGATTACCTGCGATTAAAGGTTTTTTTTGACACATCCGCCCCGGATCACTGGCACCGCACCCTTAATTTCAGCGTCCTTCGCGCCGGAAGCGTCATCAACCAGGTGCCGGATTACGCCGAAGCCCTTTTTGACATCCGCTTTACCGAGGCCGACGACATCGACGCCCTGGTACAGGCCATTCGCGCAAGCATTCAGGGGGAACTTGAGGTGGTTTCCACATCCCCGATGTTCCTGGGCGGAAATTCCCCTTATCTTGCCAAGCTCCTGTCGTTTTCCCCGGCAACGGTTCTCGGGTGCGAACACGGCGCCAGCGACGCCCGTCATCTGGCGGACCACGGCATTCCGGGAATTGTCTGGGGCGCGGAAGGCGACATGACCCAGCATGCGGATAACGAACATATCGAAATCGACAGCTTCATCCGACTTTACGACATATTGGACCAATTTTTAGGCAGCATCGGAACTCCCACGACATGATACAGTTAATTCGCGGCTTCAAGGACATCCTTCCCGGAGAAGTCGAATTCTGGCAGTTCATCGAAAAACAGACCGCATCCCTGTTCGAGAATTTCGGTTTCAAGGATATCCGGATTCCCGTCATGGAACGCACCGAGCTTTTTTCCCGAAGCATCGGCGAAGCGACGGACATTGTTGAAAAGGAAATGTACACGTTTGCCGACCGCAAAGGGGATCTTATCACCTTAAGGCCCGAAGCCACGGCCTCCATTGTCCGCGCTTACATCCAGCACCGCCTGTATGCCGCCGATCCGGTGCAAAAGCTTTACACCATCGGCCCGATGTTCCGGCGGGAACGGCCCCAGAAAGGCCGGTACCGGCAGTTTTATCAGATCGATGCCGAGGTCTTCGGCGTTTCATCGCCGCTGATGGACGCACAGATCATGTTCCTGCTGATGACGTTATTCGCACGGTTGTCGGTAACGGACTGCACGGCCAAAATCAATTCCCTGGGATGCCCGAACTGCCGCCCGGCGTTTACGGCCGGCCTGTCCCGGCTTTTGACGGAAAAAGCGGATGCGCTTTGTGAAGACTGCTCGCGCCGCAGCGCCCGAAATCCCTTGAGGGTTCTGGACTGCAAGGTTCCCGCGTGCAAAGCCGCCATGGCGGATGCGCCTTCGATCCTGGATTATCTTTGCCCGGACTGCCGCGGCCATTTTGATTCGGTCATGCGGCATCTGGCCCTTCTTGGAGTGCCGTTCGAGCTTGACAAGCGCCTGGTCCGGGGCCTGGATTACTATACCCGGACCGCCTTTGAAATCCAGACCACGCTTCTGGGCGCGCAAAGCGCCATTGCCGGCGGCGGCAGGTACGACGGCCTGGTCAAGGCCCTGGGCGGACCCGATATTCCGGCCATCGGCTTTGCCATCGGCGTGGACCGCCTGGCGGAAATCGCAGCGCAACATCACCCCGATCTATCCGCAAAACCGAAAATTTTCATCGCCGCCCTGGGAGATGCCAGTCTGACCCTGGCCTTTGAATGGGTCAGCAAGCTGGCGGCAGCCGGAATTCATGCGGAAATGGACATGGCCGGCCGCAGCCTCAAAAGCCAGATGAAGCAGGCCGATCGCCTCGGTGCCAAGCATGTGTTGATTTCAGGGGACGCCGAGCTTGAAAAAGGTCAGGTGCTTTTGCGCGACATGGCCACCAAGGATCAGGTTCCGGTTCCGGTCAAAGACCTGGTGACAGAGATGCAGCGCCGGTTTGCATGAATTTCTCATAAAATTATAAATATCAAAAGGAGTATCCCATTGTCTGACAAATTGCAATTGGATGTGCTGGGAGATATGCGCCGCACCCATACCTGTAACCAGCTCTGCGCCAGGGACGTCGGCAGGGAAGTGGTTCTGGCCGGCTGGGCCCTTCGCCGCCGGGATCACGGCGGCGTCATTTTTGTGGACCTTCGGGACCGGGAAGGCATTACCCAGGTGGTATTCAATCCCGAAGTGGATGAAACCGTCCATCTAAAAGCCCAGAAAATCCGCAGCGAGTATGTCATCTGCGTTCGCGGCAGGGTTGAAAATCGGCCCGAAGGCATGACCAACCCCAATCTGGCCACGGGCGAGATTGAAATTCTGGTGACCGAACTCAGAGTCCTGAATGCCGCCAAGACCCCGCCCTTCATGATCGAGGACGAGGTGGAGGTCTCCGAAACGCTTCGTCTGAAATACCGCCATCTGGACCTCAGACGTCCCCAGCTCCAGCAGAACATCATCCGCAGGCACAAGGCTTCCGTTTCAGTCCGCAATTACCTGGTCAACAGCGGATTTCTGGAAATCGAAACACCGGTGCTGACCCGCAGCACGCCGGAAGGCGCCAGGGATTATCTGGTTCCAAGCCGCGTGAATCCGGGACTTTTTTACGCCCTGCCCCAGTCCCCGCAGCTCTTCAAGCAGCTTCTGATGATTTCCGGATTTGACCGCTATTACCAGATCGTCCGGTGCTTTCGGGATGAAGATCTTCGTGCTGACCGTCAGCCGGAATTCACCCAGATCGACATGGAGATGTCCTTTGTCGGTGAGGAAGACGTCATGGCCGTTGCGGAAGGCCTGATGACAGCCCTCTTCAAGGACGTTCTGGACAAATCCCTTACCGCGCCCTTCCCGCGCCTCAGCTACGATGAGGCCATGGCCCGCTACGGGCTGGACAAGCCGGATGTGCGCTTCGGACTTGAGCTCAAAGAGATTTCGGATATCGTGGCTGGCTCCGGTTTTAAAGTCTTTGCCGACAGCGTCAAAAAAGGCGGGATGGTCAAGGCATTGAACGCCAAGGGATGCATGGACTTTTCCCGGAAGGAAATCGATGACCTGACCGCCCTTGCCGCCGTATACCAGGCCAGGGGTCTTGCCTGGATCAAGGTCCGGGAAGACGGCTGGCAGTCGCCCATCGTCAAGTTCTTTACCGACGATGAAAAAAATGCCCTGGCCGAGCGGCTGGACATGCAGGTCGGGGATCTCGTGTTTTTCGTTGCGGACAAGACAAAAATCGTCAATGAAGCGCTGGGACACCTGCGGAACCACCTCGGGAAACGCCTTAACCTGATAAACGATGCCGAGTTCGCCTTTGTTTGGGTCACCCGCTTTCCCATGCTGGAATACGACGAAACCGAAAAACGCTATCAGGCCATGCACCATCCCTTTACGTCCCCGCTGGAGGAAGATTACGAAAGGCTTCAGGACGCGCCCCTCGCGGTCAAATCCAGGGCCTATGACCTGGTGCTGAACGGTTCTGAAATCGGCGGCGGCTCCATCCGCATTCATCAGAAGGAGCTTCAGGAAAAAGTATTCGAGGCGCTCGGCATGGAACGGGAAAGCTATGAGGAAAAATTCGGATTTCTGCTTTCCGCGCTGGAATCCGGGGCCCCGCCCCACGGCGGCATCGCCTTCGGGTTCGACCGCCTGGTGATGATGCTCTGCGGCCAGTCCTCCATCCGGGATGTCATTGCCTTTCCAAAGACCCAGAAAGCGGCCTGCCTGCTGACAAACGCCCCGTCGGCCGCGGGCAAGGCCCAACTGGATGAGCTAAACATCCGGGTAAAGGCTGTGGCGGCAGCCCCGCCGGCCGGATAACAGTGCCTGCGGATAGACCCGGCGGATTATGATTGAATCGCTATTTCAGGAAAATTGTCTTGACTTTGCAGCGCCGAAAATATAAAAGAACAGTTCTTGACTGATCCCCAGTAGCTCAGTCGGTAGAGCAAGTGGCTGTTAACCACTGGGTCCGCGGTTCGAGTCCGTGCTGGGGAGCCA
>JBBIPX010000053.1:1420-20859 GCA_037442625.1 Desulfobacteraceae bacterium | reverse complement strand
GCGCGCCGGGCGCCATTTCCGAAAGCGCCACCGAATTCTGAAAGCGCTGGTCCGTCAGCCAGCCGCGTTTTTTCACCATCTCTTCGTAAATCAGGTCCATGACGGCATATCCGCCGCCAAACCCGATGGTGCCGATCTTGAGATAGGTCAGAAAGATATCCCTGCGATTTGGATGGCTGTCAGGCGATTTGGTCATGGTTCCGTTCGGATCAGCATGCATGACGGTTTCCTCTCTTATTGAAAAAGTTAATTCCGTATCCCGGCAACAGGGATGTTCGGGCTTCCAGCAACGGATCGAGGCAGTCCGATTCGTGCAGGATATCCACCCCCTGGGCAAATCGGGCGGCATGGGAATACAGGCGTCTTCCGGCATGACCAGAATCGAACCCGCAAAGCGCCGGTCTGCGACCGCAAGAGCGGCGATGCTGCCGCCTTATGGCATTTTCCTTCGGCAAAAAAAACTGTCGGTAGACAAGGCGTTTTCTTCATTTACTGTGTCTGCAAAAAAAAGGCAATCCGTCCGGAATTGATTTTTTCAGCAGTTGTCAAAAAATACGAATGTGGTAAAAGGCATAATAAAACGCTTTCTCACATCCGGAACGAATCACCCCGGCTCCTTTTGGTTTTTTTCATGACAGGATATCACAGACAATGCAGACACAAACAGATACCCCCAAGTTCGAGCCCTGCTGCCTGGCAACGACCATCGGCAGCCTGCCCCATACGGATGCGGTGCTGGCCACCCGGCTGATGCTGAAGAGCACTCCCGAAATTCCTTCCTGGGTTCAGTTCCCCAAACGCGATTTTCATGAGAACATGATGATGCAGTTTACCGAAGGGCTGCCGGCGCTGGTTCAGGAGGGAGGCCGCATCCACTTTTCCACCCTTTCGGAAAACTACGCAGAGCAACTGACGGATTTTTACGAGCGCTACCTGGCTGCGGCCGAAGCCGATCCCAATGAAAAGAGCCGATCCGAAGCCCTTGACAGCTTCGGCCTTTCCCCGCAGTACGCCGTGGGCTTTTCCGAACTTGTCGCAAGGCTGGCAGAACCATCAGTGTCGGGAGCCGCCGTCATGCTCAAAGGCCAGGTCACGGGGCCTTTCACCCTGGGGACGAATCTTGCGGACCAAGACGGGCGCTGCGCTTACTACGACGAACAGCTTCGCGATGTCGTGGTCAAGTCCGTGGCCATGAAGGCCATGTGGCAGATGGAGAAACTGGGCGCGTTCGGGCTGCCCGTGATGATCTTCATCGATGAGCCGTCCCTTCTCGGATTCGGGAAAATGACATTTCTTTCGGTCAGCCGCGAAGATGTCATTCGCGACATCAACGAAGTCGCCGCGGTCATTCACGCAAGGGGCGGGCTTGCCGGCGTCCACTGCGAAGAAAACACCGACTGGTCGCTTTTGATGGAAACCGATCTGGATGTTCTGGACTTTGACGCCTATGACCACTTGCAGGGCATCACCCTGTATCCCGCGGAGCTGACCCGATTTTTCGGGCGCGGCGGATGCCTGGGCTGGGGCATTGTTCCCACGCTGGATAAAGAGGCGGCTGCAACGGAGACGGTCGAATCCCTTCTTTTGCGCTTTGAGGCAGGGATCGCGCAGTTTGTGGAAAGGGGCTTTGACAGGGAACTCCTGCGCCGGCGGGCCCTGATCACCCCTAGCTGCGGGGCTGGCGGCGTGCTGACCGAGCCCCTTGCCGAACGCGTGCTGGATGTGCTGAACAGTCTTTCCGCAACGCTTCGCAGCCGATACGGATTTGCCGGATAGAAAGCATGATCCGGCAGGCAAAAACGATTCTTGAAAACACCTTCGGGTACGCGGAGTTCCGGCCCCTTCAGCGGGAGATCATCGAAAACATTCTGGGACGGAAAGACACCCTGGTCATCATGCCGACCGGGGGCGGAAAATCCCTGTGCTACCAGATTCCGGCGATGATTTTCGATGCGCTGACGGTTGTCGTCTCGCCGCTCATCTCCCTGATGAAGGATCAGGTTGAGCAACTGACGGCGCTTGGCGTCGGGGCCGTGGTCCTGAACAGCACGCTCTCGCCCGAAGAATACGGCCGGAACATCTCCCGGATCCTCAGAAACGATGTCCGCCTCCTGTACCTTGCCCCGGAAACCCTCCTGATGCAAAAAACCCTTGCCATGCTGTCCTCAAGGCGCGTGGACTGCATCGCCATCGATGAGGCGCACTGCATTTCCGAATGGGGGCACGATTTCCGGCCGGAATACCGCCAGATGGTTGCGGCAAGAGACCTGTTTCCAAAGGCCGTCTGCGTGGCACTGACCGCAACCGCAACACCAAGGGTTCAAAAAGACATCCAGGCCTGCCTCAAATTTGAATCCGCCAATGCATTCATCGCAAGCTTCAACCGGAAAAATCTCTTTTTGCAGATCGATCAGAAAACCCGCCCGGTCCAGCAAACCGTCGATTTTATCAAAAAATTTCCGAACCAGCCCGGAATCATCTACTGCCTTGCTCGCAAACAGGTGGATGATCTGACAAAGACCCTTATCAAGGCCGGCTTTTCCGTAAAACCCTATCACGCAGGCCTTTCGGACGGCGAGCGGCGGCAGAACCAGGAAAGCTTCATCCGCGACGATGTTCAGATCATGACGGCGACCATCGCCTTCGGCATGGGGATCAACAAGCCCAATATCCGCTTTGTCCTGCATTACGACCTGCCCCAGAACATCGAAAGCTATTACCAGCAGATCGGGCGCGCCGGCAGGGACGGATTAAGGGCTCATTGCCTGCTGCTTTTCGGTTACAGCGATATCCACAAGATCAAATATTTCATCAACCAGAAAGCGGATGCGGAAAAGCGCTCCGCCATCCTGCATCTCGGGGCCCTGGTCCGGATGGCCGAAACCGGCAACTGCCGCCGCATTCCCCTTCTGACCTATTTCGGAGAGAAATACGCCGCCCCGAGTTGCGGCATGTGCGACAACTGCGCATCCGGAGAACAGACGCTCTGCGATCTTTCGGTACCGGCCCAGAAATTTCTCTCCTGCGTGAAGCGCTGCGAGGAAATGTTCGGCGCGGACCACATCATCGATGTGCTGCGGGGCGGGAAAACGCAGATAGTTGCCGAATTCGGCCACCATAGCCTTTCCACATACGGCATCGGGAAAGAATATTCCAAGCAGCAGTGGTTTTATCTGAGCCGGCAACTGGTGCAAAAAGGGCTGATGGTCCAGGACATGGAGCACGGCGCGCTGAAGCTGACACCGCCTGCATGGGATGTCCTGCGGGGAAAGGAACTGTTTCTGGGAAAACTGGACGCAGTGCCTGCCGCGGCGCCTTCGCCTTCCGGGGACATCGCGGAGGGGTGCGATCCGGCCCTGCTTTTGCTGCTCCGGGAAAAACGAAAGGAACTGGCGGACATGACCAATGTGCCGCCCTATGTGATCTTTCCGGACAAGACCCTGATCGAAATGGCGACGTTTTTCCCGCAATCGCAGAAGGGCCTTCAGAAGATTCATGGTGTGGGGTCGATAAAAGCCGAGCGATACGGCCGTTATTTCATCGAAATCATCGCCGGGTACGGCAAGGGCCGAAAGATTGCGGAAAAACCGAAAAGCATCGAAACCCCGGTTGCCGTCATCCTTGATAAAGCCGAAAAACGCCGATACTTCATTGTCGGAAAGGCCTACAATTCGGGAAAGACCGTCCCGGAACTGGCCGCGGAGTATAACGTCAAGCAGGCCACCATCATCAATCACCTCTACGATTATATCCGCGACGGAAACTTTCTTCGGCCCTGCGATGAATTGCAGGCACTTTCCGCCCTGTCCCGGGACATGGTGGCCGAGGTGCTGGAAACTTACAAAAGGCTGGGCACCGAGCAGTTAAAACCTGTTTTCGATGCCTTGAATGAAAAAGTGTGTTATGATGAGCTTCATTTGCTTCGGTTATATTATCTTGCAAACGGCCGGGGAGCGCCGAATTGATTGCGATTTCGGATTTTGATGCCATCGATGTTTATTAAAACCATATGAACGCTTTCAGCCCGGAACAGATCCTGATCGTCAACCAGGCCGCAGCCATGGCCGAGGAGCTGGTCAGCAACCATTACAAAATGTCGCTGACCGAGTGGAAACGGCCCCGCTATGATTTCAAGACCCTGGCGGATCTGGACCCGGATGAAATCGCCGACGGACCGCTGGCCCAGATCGTCCGTTACGAGGGCAAGCCCAAACACGCCAGCCTGAACTCTTCGGTCTATGATTTTTATAAAATCTGCTTTCAGGATCATGCCGTCCTGAAACTTCTTGCCGAAAACCCCGCCATTATGCTAATATCTTTGGTTCTGTACATTGCCACGCATGAATTGATACATATTGTCCGGTTCAGCAAATTCCTTCAGAATTTCCATGCATCGCCGGATGAAAAACAGGCTGAAGAAAAACGGGTACATGATAAAACACACGAAATTCTCAGCGACATCAAACTGTGCGGAATGTCGGAAGTATTTGATTTTTCAAAGTTTTGGCGGATTCCGCTGGACAGTTTGACGGATTCCGTCGAAAAATATTCCGGCTGATTCTTGACAAGAACAATTCTTACATTATGTTTATGTCGATTCGGGCAATGAGAATTTCTCAGATACTTTGTTCCCAAAATCATTTCAGGAGGATAGCAACATGCCGATTTATGAGTACGAATGCACCCAGTGCGGCGCCGTGGAAGAGGCCATACAGAATTTTTCCGACAAACCGCTGACTGTCTGCAGAAATTGTTCCGGTCATCTTCAGAAACTGATTTCACAAAGCAGCTTTCACCTGAAGGGAACCGGCTGGTATGTAACGGATTATGCCGGGAAAAATCACAATGCGACATCCGCACCCAAAAAATCCGAGGACGGCACCGCATCTCCGTCAGCAGAAACTCCCGCATCAAGCTCAAAATCATCCAACAACTCCGAAGCTTAACGCGACGAGCGACAGATTGGGTATATTTCGAAATTTATCATGAAGGGAGGTGCCTGCTGATACGCTTTTGAAATATATGATACATCGTTTTCAGTTTTTTCAATGAAATTATTTCATACCAACGGACTTAAAAGGAGAATTAAATCATGAAACTCAGACCCTTACAGGATCGAATTGTTGTCAAACGCGTTGCAGAAGAAACCACAACCAAGGGCGGCATCATCATTCCGGACACTGCCAAGGAAAAACCCGCGGAAGGCAAAGTTGTTGCAGTCGGAAACGGCAAAGTGGCTGACGACGGCAAACGGATTGCCCTCGAAATCAAAGCCGGAGACCGCATTCTCTTTGGCAAATATTCCGGAACGGAAGTAAAGATCGATGGTGAAGAATACCTGATCATGCGGGAAGACGACGTTCTTGGCGTAATTGAATAATAACGGAATTGATGTTTAAAATACGGAGGAATGAATAATGTCGAAAATTATTAAATATGATATGAAAGCCCGCGAGGCCATGCTGAATGGCGTCAGAGCACTTGCGGATGCAGTTGTGGTAACCCTTGGCCCCAAAGGCCGCAACGTGGTTATCGACAAGTCCTGGGGCTCCCCCACCATCACCAAGGACGGCGTAACGGTTGCCAAGGAAATCGAACTGGCTGACAAATTCGAAAACATGGGCGCCCAGATGGTCAAGGAAGTGGCCAGCAAGACCAGCGACATGGCCGGCGACGGCACCACGACCGCAACCGTTCTTGCCCGCTCGATCTACGAAGAAGGACAGAAACTGGTTGCAGCCGGAAACAACCCGATGGCCATCAAACGCGGCATCGACAAGGCCATTGAAGCAGCGGTCAAAGAACTGCACAAAATGAGCAAGCCCACCAAGGACAAACGCGAAATCGCCCAGGTCGGCACCATCTCCGCCAATAACGACGAAACCATCGGCAACATCATTTCCGAAGCCATGGAAAAAGTCGGAAAAGAAGGCGTTATCACCGTTGAAGAAGCCAAGGGTATGGAAACCACGCTGGAAGTGGTCGAGGGCATGCAGTTTGACCGCGGCTATCTTTCTCCCTATTTTGTGACCGATCCGGAAAAAATGGTGGCCTCCCTGGATGATCCCTTTATTCTCATCAACGAGAAAAAAGTCAGCAGCATGAAAGACCTTCTGCCCATCCTGGAGCAGGTCGCCAAAATGGGAAAACCCTTGGTCATCATTGCGGAAGATGTTGACGGCGAAGCCCTGGCCACCCTGGTGGTCAACAAGCTGCGCGGCACCCTGCAGGTTGCGGCCGTAAAAGCACCCGGATTTGGTGATCGCAGAAAAGCCATGCTCGAAGACATCGCCATTCTGACCGGCGGCCAGGTCGTTTCCGAAGATCTGGGCATCAAGCTTGAGAACCTGACCCTTTCGGATCTCGGGAAAGCCAAACGCATCAGCATCGACAAAGACAACTCCACCATCGTTGACGGCGCCGGTTCCCGCTCCGCCCTCGAAGGCCGCGTCAAACAGATCCGCGCCCAGATTGATGAAACCACTTCCGATTATGACCGCGAGAAACTTCAGGAACGCCTTGCCAAACTGATCGGCGGCGTTGCGGTCATCAATGTCGGCGCAGCCACCGAAACCGAAATGAAAGAGAAAAAGGCAAGGGTTGAAGACGCCCTGAACGCCACCCGCGCGGCAGTCGAGGAAGGCATTGTTCCCGGCGGCGGCGTTGCACTGGTCCGCTGCCTGGACGCTCTGGACAAATTGAAGCTGAAAGGCGAGCAGAAACTGGGCGTCAAGGTCGTGATGCGCGCCATGGAAGAACCCCTGCGCCAGATCGCCAACAACGCCGGATACGAAGGCTCTGTTGTCATCGACAAAGTCAAGGCCGGTGAAGGCTCTTTCGGCTTCAATGCGGACAGTAACGTCTATGAAGATCTGATCGCCGCGGGCGTCATCGATCCGACCAAGGTCACCCGCTTTGCGCTTCAGAACGCCGGCAGCGTCGCCTCCCTGATGCTGACCACCGAGGCCATGATTGCCGACAAGCCCGAAGAAAAGGCTGATCCGATGCACGGCGCCGGCATGGGCGGCGGCGGCGGCATGGGCGGCATGGGTGGAATGGGCGGCATGGGCGGCATGATGTAATCCGCTTCTTTTCGCTTCCTTCTCATAGAATGCCTCCATGGATCGTTCATGGAGGCATTTTTTTATCATTTTCATTCTTGACATTGACTGCCATTAAAAATATAAATTACATTCATGTTTTTAATGGCAGACCCGAAAGGGATTTTTAGCTGCTGATTTATTTCGATTTACAAGCGGATTTTTAAAAATGGATATTCTTTTATCGGGCATTGTCATCATTTCCGGAAATTACGGCAGCGGAAAAACGGAAGTGGCCATCAACCTTGCGGTGTATCGGAAAAATCAGGGCTTGGATGTTCGCGTGGCGGACCTGGATATCGTCAATCCTTATTTCCGGACCCGGGAAGCCCGGAGCCAGCTCGCCGAGCTGGGCATCGAAGTGGTCCTGCCTCCGGAAAAGTACATGCAGGCGGATTTGCCGATTATCAGCCGGTCCGTCAGCGGCCTGATCCGGCATCCGGCGGCACTGACGATACTGGATGTCGGCGGAAACGATGTCGGCGCCATGGTGCTGGCATCCCTCGCGGATGCTTTCCGCACTGCGCCCTATACCCTGCTTCAGGTCGTCAACCCGTTTCGGCCCCTCACCCGGACAATTGAAGGGGCGCTCAAGATGCGGGCGGAAATCGAAAAAGCATCAGCGATGACCGTCGGCGGCTGGATCGGAAACGCCAACCTGATCGATGAAAGCACCCCGGAATCCATTCTTTCCGGATACGCCTTCATGAAAGCGCTTTCCGAAACTACCGGACTGCCCCTGGAGTTCATTACGGCGCCGGACTGGCTACTTCCCGCATTGAAGAGCGAACGGTTCTCATGCCCCATACTGCCCATCCGGCGGCAACTGGTTCCGCCCTGGAAGCAGGCTGCCCGTCTGAAGCAACCCCTATCCGTCTGAACCGGTTTTTACGAATCACATATAAAGAGGAATCATTGGCAATGGCCTACCAACATCAAATTGACGTGGATCGGTGCAAGGGCTGCGGATTATGCGTGGCCGTATGCCCCAAAAAAGTACTTGAAATCGCCGCAGAGGTGAATGCCAAGGGTTATTTCCCGGCCTATCAGGCCAGACCTGAAGACTGCGTCTATTGTTCAACCTGCTGCATTATGTGCCCGGATGTGGCCATATCCATAACGGAAACACCTTAAAACACTGCAGCCATATGCGGATATTACGGAGGAGTCCATGAGCAAGGTTCTCATGAAAGGAAATGAAGCGATCGGGGAAGCCGCCATTCGGGCGGGCTGCCTCAATTATTTTGCCTATCCCATCACCCCCCAGTCCGAGGTGGCCGAATATCTGGCCCGGCGAATGCCGGAAGTCGGCGGTGTTTTCCTGCAGGGGGAAAGCGAGGTTGCGGTCGGTTATATGATTTTCGGCGCATCCGCCTGCGGCGCGCGGGTGATGACCACCTCCTCCAGCCCCGGCATCAGTCTCATGAGCGAGGCCATCAGCTATATCGCCAGCGGCCAGTGCCCGGCGGTTTTTGTCAACATCATGCGCGGCGGTCCGGGCCTTGGCGGCATCCTGCCTTCCCAGGGCGATTATTTTCAGGCCACCAAGGGCGGCGGACACGGGGATTACCGGCTGCTGGTTTTTGCCCCGGCCAGTGTTCAGGAAGCGGTCGACATGGTGATGATGGCCTTTCCCCTGGCCGAGAAATACCGCAACCCGGTCATGATCATGGGCGATGGTCTCATCGGACAGATGATGGAGCCGGTTGTTTTTCCGGATCAGCTAAAGACCCCGCAACTGAGCACGGACAGTTGGGCAACCAGCGGCATGGACACCCGAAAAAGCGGCTCGCGGAACCTTGTCAAAACCCTGTATCTGGACCCGGTTCAACTAAACGCCCACAATCTGCTGCTGAAAGCCAAATACGAGCGAATGAATATCGAGGAAGTCCGCTTCGAGCCCTATAATCTTGATTCGGATTACCAAGTGCTGATTGTCAGCTACGGCACGATGAGCCGGGTGTGCCGGACCGCCATCGACAATCTGAAAGCCAAGGGCATTGAAGTAGCCATGATCCGGCCCCAGACCCTTTTTCCCTTTCCGGTCATGGCCATCCGCGAGGCTGCTTCCAAGGCAAGCTGCAGAACCGTGATCAGCATTGAAATGAGCATGGGCCAGATGGTTGAAGATGTCGAACGCAGCGTTCAGGGCAAAAAGCCTGTGGAATGGTACGGGAAATGCGGCGGGGAAGTTCCGACGCCCGAAGAAATCATGGAAGTGGTTCAATCCTATATTACGACGCAGCCAAAGGAGCAGAACTGATGGGAAAGACATTTTGCAAGCCCGAAGCCCTTTCAAGCCAGCAGACCCATTACTGCCCCGGGTGCACGCACGGCGTGATCCACCGGCTGGTGGCCGAGGTGATCGATGAGCTGGGAATCCGCGGGCGAACCGTCGGCATCGCGCCCGTGGGATGCGCGGTGCTGGCCTATAATTATTTCACCTGCGATTTTCAGGAAGCGGCCCACGGCAGGGCGCCCGCCATGGCCACCGGCATCAAGCGCGTCCGGCCCGATCTGATGGTCTTTACCTATCAGGGGGACGGCGACCTGGCCAGCATCGGCATGGGTGAAATCGTTCACGCCGCCAACCGGGGCGAAAAATTCACCACCATTTTCGTCAACAATGCGGTTTACGGCATGACCGGCGGCCAGATGGCCCCGACCACCATGCCCGATCAGCGCACCACCACTTCTCCTTTCGGAAGAAATGTGGCCGAGGTCGGCATGCCGATCAAGGTGGCGGAATTGCTGGCGGCCCTGCAGACGCCGGCTTACATTACCCGGCAGACCGTCATCCGGCCCAAATATATCGTGAAAGCCAAGAAAGCCATCCGAAGGGCCTTTGAATATCAATTGGCAGGCAAGTGCTTCAGCCTGGTCGAAGTGGTCAGCACCTGCCCCACCAACTGGGGCATGACGCCCATGGAAGCCATAAACTGGTCGGAAAACACCCTGCTTCCCTATTATCCCCTGGGTGATGTCAAAACACCCGAACCCGTGAGCGGAGGAACAGATGCAAAGTGAAGTCATGTTTGCCGGTTTCGGCGGCCAGGGCATTTTGTTAAGCGCCAAGATTCTGGCCCATGCCGCCATGGAACAGGGGTTTGAAGTCGTCTGGATCCCTTCCTACGGGCCTGAAATGCGGGGGGGGACCGCCTATTGCATGGTCGTCATCAGCGATCGGCCCATCGGATCTCCCATCATCCGGAACCCTGCGCATCTTGTAGCCATGAACCGGCCCTCGCTGGAGAAATTCGCTCCCGTGGTAAAGCCGGGCGGTGTTATTCTGATCAACAGCTCCCTGATCACCGTCGGCTGCGGCAGAGCCGACGTGGATGAATTCATCATTCCGGTCAACGACATCGCCATCGCCCTCGGGAGCATCCGCTCCGCCAACATCGTGGCGCTTGCCGCTTTTGCGGCCCGCAGCAAAATGGTCGACGGCGATGTCCTCCGAGAATGCGTCAAGGAGGAGTTTTCCGGAAAAGCCAAGCTCATCCCTTTGAACATGAAGGCCGTGGATGAAGGCCAGAAGGCCGCAGGCCGAGCGAACCCGCAATGATCGTCAAGATTCCGGAACACATCCTTTCCATCGAGCCCTACAAGCCCGGAAAGCCCATTGATGAACTGGCCCGGGAATACGGCATCGCGCACGCCGTCAAGCTGGCATCCAACGAAAATCCGCTGGGGCCCTCTCCCATGGCGGTTCAGGCCGTCTCCCGCACCTTGTCCGGCCTTCACCGGTATCCGGATGGCAGGGGCCACGACCTGACGGTCAAACTGTCCGAACACCTAGGGTTTTCCCCGGACCATTTTGTCCTTGGAAACGGCTCCGATGACTTGATCGGCATGCTGACCCGCGCCCTGCTCCAGCCCGGGGACGAGGCCATCATCCCCAAGCCTTCGTTTTTAATGTACGATATTGATGTCCGAAGCGCGGGCGCCGTTCCCGTTCACGTGCCGCTGCAATCCCTTTCGATCAGCGCCGGGGACCTTCTTGAAAAAGTGACTTCCCGGACCCGGATGGTTTTTATCTGCAATCCCAACAACCCGACCGGCACGGTGATGTCCCGGAATGATTTCAGGGCGTTTTTAAATGTGCTGCCGACGGATATCGTTGTGGTTGCGGATGAAGCCTACATGGAGTTTGTCAGGGACCCGGACTGCGCAAACAGCCTGGAATTCATTCAGGAAGACCGGCCGATTGTCGCCTTGAGAACTTTTTCCAAAGCATACGGCCTTGCCGGGCTCCGCATCGGTTACGGGGTCATGGCGCCGGAGCTTGCCGGGATTCTCCACCGGATCCGCCAGCCCTTCAATGCCAGCCTGCCTGCTCAGGCCGGGGCTGCCGCGGCCATAGATGATGCGGCGTTTTTAAAAAAGACCGTTCAAACCGTGCATGACGGCCTTGACTACCTGTATGTGGAACTGGACAGGATGGGCGTGCGGTATTTTCCCACCCAGGCCAATTTTTTCCTGATCGACACCGGACAGGACGCGGACGCGGTTTTTGAAAACCTGCTCAAAAAAGGCGTTATTGTCCGTTCCATGTCATCCTACGGCTACCCGCAATATATCCGCGTCAACACGGGCCTTGCGGAGGAAAACAAACGGCTGGTGCAAGCTCTCGGGCAGGTGCTGTGAATGGGGCTGGCTTTCCTTGACGGGCCGCATCCGGCGGCCCCTTCCCTTCTGATCACCATAGACGGACCGGCCGGCGCCGGCAAGACGACGGTCAGCCGGCTGCTTGCCGAAAAGCTTGGCTACCGGTACCTGGACACCGGCGCGCTTTACCGGGCGGTTGCTTGCAGCATCCTTGCCGACCGCATCGATTTTGAAGATGAAGCGGCCCTGGCAGCCCACCTGAAGGCGCTCGATCTGATCGCATGCGCGGATAAAAGCGGGTTTCGCCTGCTTTGGAACAGTCGCGACATCACGGATCAGCTTAGAACACCGGAAATTTCCATGACGGCATCCGCTGTTTCCGCCAAACCCGCCGTGCGGGCGTATCTTCTGGGCATGCAGCGGGAAATGGGAAAAGGCAAAGCCCTGGTGTGCGAAGGCCGCGACATGGGAACGGTGATATTTCCGCAAGCGGATATCAAGTTTTTTCTGGACGCAGATCCGCACGTAAGGGCCTGCCGGCGTTACAGGGAGATGCCGCCGAAGTCGGGTGTGACCCTGGAAGAAATTTCAAGAGACATGCGCCAAAGGGATCAAAACGACAGCCTGCGCGCGCTTTCCCCCCTGAAGCCCGCTGATGACGCCATCCGGATCGACTGCACCCGCATCAATCCGGAAGAAGTGGTCAGGCAGATGCTGGCCTGTATCGCTGAAAAGTTCGATCGCTGAAAAGATAAAGCAACGCAAGTTCTCGCCCGGTGCCGTTCCCATACGCCATCAGCCGCTTTCACAAATATAAATATTGTTTTTTAAAAAACATTTTGTTATAAGATAAAAGATATACTGGCAACAGTATATGGTTTGGCAGGTAAAATAAGGCTAAGGGGGAAGTAAACTTTCATGGAAAACGATACGGAAATCAATTCAGAACCAACAACTCAAACTCCGGCAACTCAAACTCCGGCGATAGCTCCAATGAACCAGGCGGACGCGTTCGATGATGCCCAGGAGGCATCTGAAGGCATGGATAACCTGATGGAAATGTACGAGGAGAGTTTCAAACGCTTTGCAGAAGGCGAAGTGGTCACGGGCCGCATCATTTCGGTGGACAAGGATCATGTGCTGGTGGATATCGGATACAAGTCCGAAGGCCAGATCCGGATTCACGAATTCCGGGATGAGAACGGAAATATCGTCGTCAAGCCCGGCGATACGGTTGAGGTCATGGTGGAATGGTGGGATGATGAAAACGAAGTCGTCATCCTTTCCAAGGAAAAAGCCGCCAAGGTCAAGGTGTGGGACGATATCAAAAAAGCCCACGACAATGACGAAGTGGTTCAGGGCATTATTCTGGCGCGCGTAAAGGGCGGTTTTTCCGTCGATGTCGGCGTTCAGGCATTTCTGCCGGGATCCCAAGCGGATCTTCGCCCGATTCGCAATCTGGATGAAATGGTCGGCAAAACCTTTAATTTCAAGGTTCTGAAATACAACCGGAAACGCAGCAACATCGTTCTTTCAAGGCGCGCCCTGCTCGAGCAGGAAAGAGAAACCAAGCGCACCGCAACGTTGACCACCATCCATGAAGGTAAAATCCTGAGCGGAACCGTAAAGAACCTTACCGAATACGGCGTATTTGTCGATCTGGGGGGCGTTGACGGCCTGCTGCACATTACGGACATTTCATGGGGCAGGGTCAAGCATCCGTCCGAGCTCTTCAAGGTCGGAGATGAAATCACGGTCAAGGTATTGAACCTGGATGTCGAAAAAGAACGTGTTTCCCTGGGAATGAAACAATTGTCACAGGATCCGTGGATTGCCGCGGTTGAAAAATATCCGATCGGAATGCGCATTTCCGGAAAAGTGGTCAGCCTGACCGATTACGGCGCTTTTGTCGAACTTGAGGAAGGCATCGAGGGACTGATCCATGTATCTGAAATGTCCTGGACCCGGAAAGTCCGCCATCCATCCAAGATCGTCTCCATCGGCGACATGGTGGAAGCGGTTGTGCTGGACATCAAACCGGAGAACCGCCGGATTTCCCTAGGGATGAAACAGATCGCTCCCAATCCCTGGGATGTGATCAGTCAAAAATACCCGGTCGGCACGACCATCGAAGGCAAAATCAAGAATATCACGGATTTCGGCATTTTCATCGGCATTGATGAAGGCATTGACGGCCTGGTCCATATTTCGGATATTTCCTGGACAAAGCGCATCAAACATCCCTCGGAAATCTATAAAAAAGGAGATGTGATCCAGGCCATTGTTCTGGATATCGAAAAAGACAACGAGCGCTTTTCCCTCGGCATCAAGCAGATTCAGCCGGATCCCTGGAAGACCGTGGCGCAGCGGTATGAAGTCGGCAAGATCATTACCGGCACCGTCACCAACCTGACCGATTTCGGTATTTTTGTCGAGCTTGAAGAAGGCATTGAGGGGCTGGTTCACGTTTCCGAAATCAGCAAGGAAAAAATCAAGACGCCGGTAGGCAAATTCAATATCAACGACGTCATTACCGCACGGGTCATGAACATCAACAGCGAAGAAAGGCGCATCGGGCTTTCCATCAAGCGTCTTGAAGTGGAAGACGAACAGGCGCTGCTTTCCGATTATGTCAACAGCATGAAACCCGGACCCTCAACTTTCGGGGAACTGCTCAAGGAAAATCTCCAGGAAAAACTGAGTAGCGAAAACAATCAGTAACTCCTTTGCCGTGAAAATGGTTTCCGCTTTGAAAAAAGGGGAAACCATTTTTCAAATTCAGCAAAACCAAGCTGCACGTTCACCCGTTCCCATATTTCTTGTCCGGCGACGGCAACCCCTCGCAGGTCCGGCTCCGCCATGATTCAGTCCTGCCCTTTGTAAAATTTTGCTCCCGGATTCTAACCATCACCTTTTCACAGGAATCGGATTATGTTCTCCCGCAGACACCCCTATTTGCATTTTCTGCTGATTTTATCAGCCATTGTTTCAGTTACGGCGATCGGAATATCACTGATCGTCCTTGCAGGAATCAAACTCTCGGCTCAGAGCGATACCGATGTATCGGATGCGGAAGAAAAAGTGGGCGTCATCGATGTGAAAGGCCTTATTTCCGATTCCCGGGAAACCCTTCAGGACATCCGCAGGTACCGCGAAGACAAATCGATCAAGGCCATCGTGCTTCGCATCGATTCACCCGGAGGCGGCGTTGGCCCTTCCCAGGAGATTTCAAAGGAAATCCAGAGAACGATTCAGGATAAGAAAGTTGTCGCTTCGCTTGGCGCCGTGGCGGCTTCAGGCGGATATTATATTGCTTCCGCAGCCAGCGGCATTGTCGCCAATCCGGGCACGATCACCGGAAGCATCGGCGTCATTATGGGATTTACGGATATTCAGGGTCTGCTTCAGAAAATCGGTGTTGCGCCGGTTGTCGTCAAAAGCGGGCAGTACAAGGACATCGGCTCCCCCGTGCGAACCATGACGGATGCCGAAAGAACCCTTCTTCAGACGTTTTCGGATCAGGTGCACCGGCAGTTCATCTCGGCAATCGCGCAAGGCCGGCATCTTGATTACGACAAGGTGGCATCCGTTGCCGACGGCCGGATATTATCCGGTGAAACCGCGCTTGGGCTGGGACTGGTCGATCGGCTGGGGAATCTGGAAGATGCCATTTCATGGGCGGGAGAAATGGGCGGCATCACCGGAAAGGTATCGGCCGTATACGCCAAGGATAAAAAGCACACCTTCATCAGGCGGCTGGCCGAATCATCCCTTCATGAAATCCTGACGCAACTGTCCGCCTTTCATCTTTTTGCCGGATATGTACTTTAGGCTTCCCCCAGGTTGCGCTTCACCCGGCTCAGCCGAATATCCTTGAAAAAAATCCGCGTTTGGGTACATCCACCGGTGAAATCAGCTCCACTTTTCCCACGACTTCATTGTTGAAGCGGATGACCATCTCCCCCATCCGCTGACCCTGCTTGATCTCCCCCCTGACCCGATCGGGGAGATCAAAGGTCTTTGAGAGCAGCTTTTTCTTGTCACGGGCAAGCGGATAGGAAAAGCCGGAGGCTGCCACCGGCTTTATGCTTTTCTGCTTGCCGTCCGGCAGCCCGATCTCTTTTTCGATCGTATCCCCCTGCTTTACCACGGATACCATTTCATATTGGCCGAAGGCTTTTTTCAGTTTCTCGTCAACGATGCCGTCGCGGATTTTGGCAGCAGGACTGCCCATGACCACGGCGATCAGCCGCAGATCATTTCGCTTGGCCGTTGCCACAATGCTGTACCCGGCTTCGCGGTAAAATCCGGTTTTAAGTCCGTCCATGCCGGAGAAACGGCTCATCAGATTGTTGTGGTTCCGCATGATCAGGGTGCCGTCACGGAAGGGCTCGGTTTTCAGGGATGTCCATGCCAGAAGCTGGGGATAACGGACCAGTTCCCTTGCCAGAGTGGCAAGGTCGGCCGGTGAGGATATATCCGGCTCCTGATCCTTGGACGGCGGCAGGCCGTGCATGGAATGAAACTGCGAATCCACCATGTTGAGCTGCCTTGCCTTTTCGTTCATCATATCCACGAAAGCGTTCCGACTGCCGCCGACAAACTCCGCAACCGCATATGCGGCATCATTGGCCGAGGCCACCATGACGGCCCGCATCATCTCATCCAGGGAAAAGACCTCTCCGGGCTTCAGATACACCTGGCTGCCGCCCATGGCGGATGCCTCCTGCGATGTGGTCACCTTGTCATCGAGCTTGATTTGCCCGCTTTGCAGTTTGTCCATGACAATGGCGGCCAGCATCAGCTTGGTGATACTGGCCGGCCGGCATTTCTGGTGAATGTTCTCGCCTTCAATGACCATTCCGTTGTCGGACTCGACAACAATAAACGCCTTGTAAGGCTCGATTTTCTCCGGCGGCGGTGTTTGTTTGGCGATTTGCGGCTTGGCGGGGGGCTTTGCCTGCATAGCCGGCTTGGACGGGGAAGTTTTGGCAACTATTTTAACCGGGGCTGCTTTGGCCCAGGCCGGACAAACCAGAAAAGACACAACGAGCAACGCGACAAACCCTTTTCTCATGACAATGGCCTCCTTTTGAAGGTTTTATCATAAGATAGGTACATATTGCGTGTCAAGCAGATTTCAACCACCAAATATGGTAGTTATTTGCTTTTCCTGTTAGACCAAATGTGATGCATGAATCGGCGCAGTCCCCATTTCAGTATCGACAAAAAAAGACATCATTTGCTTTGCTGAATATATCGGGTTGGTTGCTTTATAAGCTGATATTTGTCAAAATTTAAATGGCGGCGGCAGAGTGGAATGTTTCCGGAAAACATCACGCAAAGAGTTTGGATCCTTACCATGGCTGGATTGATCGCTGCAGACAGGCCAAAAGAATGGGGCTGAACGCCCCATTCTTAAAAGAAAAGCCTGTTTGATAAAGTTTTGCATGGATTTAAAGTGTTGTGGTCGGGACGACTGGATTTGAACCAGCGACCCCAGCGTCCCGAACGCTGTGCTCTACCAGGCTGAGCCACGTCCCGACTTATCGGCCTTTTTTATGCCAGCAGCGCCCGATTGTCAATGAAAAACAAATGGAATCCTGCGCCGCGAAGTGTTCACTTTCAGGAAAACCCATTCGCCCTCCCCCGGAAGAACAGGGAAAGCGGCGGTTTACAGCGCTCTTACGAAAAAGGATGTGTGACCACTATCGTTTCATTTCTTCCCGGCCCGACCGAGATGATACCAATGGGTACATGGCTCAGCTCCTCAATCCGGTTCAGGTAGCTCCGGGTGTTCCGCGGAAGGTCTTCTATTCCACGAATCCCTGAAATATCCTCGGACCATCCGGGAAGTGTTTCATAAACGGGCTTGCATTTGGAAAGCACCTTCAGGCTGGACGGAAATTCTGTCAGCACTTTGCCCTGGTATTCATATCCGGTGCAGATGCACAGCGTGTCAAAGCCGCCCAGCACGTCCAGTTTGGTGATGGTCAGGCTGGTCAGTCCGTTCAGCCGCACCGCATTGTTCAGTACAACAATATCGAGCCAGCCGCAGCGGCGTTTCCTGCCGGTAGTTGCACCGAACTCGGCGCCTTTCTGCTGGATCCTGTCCCCTGTTTCATCAAACAGCTCCGATGGGAAGGGTCCCTGCCCCACGCGGGTGGTGTAGGCCTTTACAATACCGATAACACCGGTGATCCGTCCGGGACCGATGCCGGAGCCGCAGCAGGCGTTTCCGGAAATCGTGTTGGATGAGGTGACATAAGGATAGGTGCCGTGATCGATATCCAGATGGGTTCCCTGTGCGCCTTCGAAAAGAAGTTGTTTGCCGGCGGAAATGGCCTGATCCAGCTCGGCTGAAACATTTGTCACATAGGGTGACAGGCGCTGCGCATACCGGCTGAAAGTGTCGATAATCGGCTGGGAGTCCAGGGGAGCGGTTGAAAGATAATTTTTCAGATAATAATTTTTTTCATCCAGGAACGACAGCAGCCTTTCCTTGAAAAGTTCGGGATCTATCAATTCAACAAATCGAATGCCGCGCCTGGAAATCTTGTCTTCATAGCAGGGACCGATACCGCGGCCGGTCGTGCCGATTTTCTGATCGCCCTTGAGATGCTCCCTTGCCACATCAATCAGCTTATGATAGGGCATGATCAGGTGGGCCAGCTCGCTGATCTTCAGCTTCTGCGGTCCCACATCAACTCCCCTGCCTGCCAGATAGTCCATTTCATCAATCAGCACCTGGAGATCCACAACAACCCCGTTGCCGATATAACAGGTTTTTTTCTGCAGGATGCCGGACGGGACAAGATGACTGATGAACTGCTCGCCATTTACCACCATGGTATGGCCGGCATTGTTCCCCCCCTGAAACCGGACCACGACATCGGCAAGATCTGAAAGCAGATCGACAATTTTCCCCTTACCCTCATCCCCCCACTGGGTTCCAACGATTACAATATTTGCCACAGATCGCTCCTTTGGTAAATGACGCATGAAATTCGCCATCAGAATATTTCCGGCAAAACCTTTCGCGCCGGCAGCCGCATCAATGCTGTCCCGGGAATGAATCCGCCTCCTGGCCGACCGGACGAGATCTCCTGTCCCGGAAAAACCGCTGCAGGATCTCTCTGCATTCAATTTCACAAACCCCGGCAATAACATCCAGGCTGTGATTCAGACGCTTGTCCGCCGATAAATCATACAAAGATCCGGCAGCGCCCCATTTGGAATCTCCGGCGCCGTAGACGAGCCGGTCGACCCGAGCGTGAATGATTGCTCCCATACACATTATACAAGGCTCTACCGTAACATATAGCGTGGTGTTTAACAATCGGTAATTCCGAATCCGTCCGGCCGCATGGCGAAGCGCAAGTATCTCGGCATGCGCCGTCGGATCGGACAACGATATGGTCCGGTTATGTGTTGATGCCAGCACCAATCCCGATTCGGAAATCAGAACAGCGCCGACCGGCACTTCTTCTTCCTGAAATGCCGCACCCGCCTCGCAAAGTGCAAGCTTCATGAACATGCCGTGAGCGTTTGCAGGTTCCATGATTGCTTTTTGGTATAACATCCTGGTGTAAAACCCCTGTCAGGTTATTATTGACAAAATCGACCGCTTAACCTATAAGTCAGGCATCAATTGCGCCCGTAGCTCAGCTGGATAGAGTACCGGACTACGAATCCGTCGGTCGAACGTTCGAATCGTTTCGGGCGCGCCAA
>JBBIPX010000053.1:0-1320 GCA_037442625.1 Desulfobacteraceae bacterium | reverse complement strand
GCAGCGGCCTTAATCGCCTGTACCACATAATCATTGAGCGACAAATTGTGGGCATGGGCTTCATGTGCGGCTTTCCGATGGAGTTCTGGACCAATTCTCACATTGAACGTACCGCTGAAGGGCTTGTTGGCAGGCTTCCCGGTTTCCTTACAGTGGGTAATATAATGATCAACAGCAGCCTTGAACGATACCAGCAACTCCTCGGCGGTTGCCCCTTCATAGGTAATGAGATCGTCAATGAAAAGAACTCTGCCATGAAGACAGTTGTCCTCAAAACTTACTTCTACCGATCCGGTATATCCATTATGAGAAAGCTTGTTGTTATCAGTGGTCTTGATCATCGATGCCTCCAATTTGCCTGATTGCGTCTTTGACATCACGGATCTGGTATGTTTTCAGGATTCCGCCTGGATGAGTCTTTGAGATTCTGAACCGGAAACCGCTTGTATGTTCGAACATATAATGCGAGCCACCAGAACAGGTTTCTTTAAAATCAAAGTGCCCCATGAGTGTTAACAATTCCTGCCAGGTGAAGTCTTTCGGCGACGGTATCATGCAGAGTTTGTTTAAAAGCTTATCATTTTTTGACATCAATATTACCGGAAGCAGTTGATAATTGCAACTGTTATTCAGTTGCATTTCAGTGTTATTTTCTTATATTTTTATGCTCGTCCCATCCATTGTTCCCTTCACACATCCCTTACATCCCGCCACATCCAAACGACCCGTCCCACACAAAGCCGGTTCCAGTCCAAATGCGATAAGACCGGCGGGTAGCCGGGATTGTCGCTGAGCAGGACAAATCCCTTTTCCCATTTCTGAACTCTTTTGATCGATGCCATATCATTACTGTTTTCCGGGGTGTTCACAACAAACACCTTTCCTTCAATCTGCTCCTTGTCCGACAGGTCCACGACCACAATCGAGCCTTTTGTGATTGTCGGTTCCATTGAGTCCCCGTCCACTTTGATCGCTGCAAGGTTGTGCCTGAAACATCCTTTAAGCTCCGGCTTGTGAACGACCACCATAGATACCGGAGATTCATACGGGTCAAATTCAACACCGCTGACGCCGGCCGCCAGCTTGCCGGATTCATACAGGGGAATACCCCGGAAATTGTCGGCAGCGCCGTTCATGATGTCCTTATCGGCCTGGGATTTGACCTGGACGATGAGGGGTTGTTCGGGCGGTGGCTCAGGAGGCTTCCCAGTTTCAATAAGGGAACGGCCAAATCTGATGGCATCCTCATAGGTTTTAAAACCAGCTGCTTTAATTATAGCTTCCTGGGAATCTATTCCGGCCCGTTTTGTAGCCTTTGGA
>JBBIPX010000052.1:0-21144 GCA_037442625.1 Desulfobacteraceae bacterium | reverse complement strand
TGATAGACTTACTATTTTCTCTTATTGCACATATGTATTTCATTCATAATTTAGATTCTAAACAGAAACAACAAAAATAAAAAACTGAGTGCGCAATACGTAACTTCCCACGGTGGTGTTAGAGTTGTGGCTATACTCTTGATAAAGGATGAGCAACATGAACACAACGACGAAGAATTCGGTAGCGGGTATTGAATTTCGGTTTTCCTGGAACAGTGACATCGGCTCACATACGGAATGCAGATATGTTGAAAATGTAAATTTCTGGCGTGATATTTTCCCGAAAACATTCTGCGAAAAATTGCTGGATAAAGCTCCGAAAGACGAAATTTCGCATGATTTCAGACCGGGAGAACTGGTGCCTGACGTTGATGAATCCCTTGTCTTGAAGGTTAAAAGCAACCAAGTCGATAAAGAGATGAACCTGACCACACGCTATGGAAGATACTACCCCAGGGGAATTCTCAAAGGGGTGGCAGGTGTGTTCAAGGTGAACCGGGAACCGTTTCGATGTGTGCAATCTGACGGAAACGAAATTCATGCCGACATGAACCATCCCCTAGCCGGCCGGGACATATCGGTCGATGCCGTTATCGATTTTATCGAATCGAAATCTTCGGAACGGGGTGGGTCCTGTATGGCATTACAGGATCTGATTCATAATGGTCCGGGAATGCAGGTCCGATGTAATGGACGCCCGACCGATTTTTTTTCGGATGATTCTTTCACGCGCGCAGACAAGTCGGATGATGGCGGATTCTACTCCAGACCCAGGCTCGTCAATCACCTGGATGACGCGGCCATCGATGTTCTATCCGGAATGTATGGTCAATTGATTCGTCCCGCATCGAAAGTCCTCGATTTGATGAGCAGTTGGAAATCTCACCTGCCGGCTGAACTGAAACTGGATTCATTGACCGGATTGGGCATGAACCGTATCGAGTTGGAAGCGAATCCGCGGTTAACCGCCAGCGTGCTTCATGACTTGAACTTGCACCCTTCGTTGCCCTTTAATGATGGGCAGTTCGATGTGGTCTTGTGTACGGCATCCGTGGAATACCTTGTGCAACCTCTTGATGTGTTTGCCGACGTGGCCAGGGTATTGAAACCGGGCGGTTTGTTTGTCATCTCTTTTTCGAACCGGTGGTTTCCGCCCAAGGCGATCGGTATCTGGAAAGAGTTGCACGAGTTCGAGCGCATGGGCCTGGTAACGGAATACTTCCTGCAGTCCAAAAGGTTCAGCGACATTCATACATGGACAATGAGGGGAAAACCGCGTCCTTATGATGACAAGTATTTCGGTTGGAACATGATGCTGTCCGATCCGGTATACATGGTGTGGGCAACCAAGCGTGGATAAGAAAGAAATCGTGCGGACGGATTCGGGGAAATTAAAAAAGGCACCATCAAACTCTATTGAGAGAGGCGGCTATGAAAAGACATCTCAACGAAGTGCTTGAAAGCATCGCCGAGGTTTATGGCGACAACATTCTTGCCGGCGCCAGACATTATCTTGAAGTAGATATCGGAAAACGCGCGGAAGTGCTGGGCTATACGGAATTGGAGGAACAGTACGGCCAGGTATACGCGATCGTCCCTTTAAAACATCCGAAAAAAGGCATGAAAGTCAGAATTGATGGAAGAACATTCGTGAACTATGCTCAGTATGATTCCGGAATTGTAGTGCCCGGTTATGTGGCTGACGAGGCCGTTCGGCCATATAAGCCATTCATACCGAACGACAGCATGATTCTCAATTGTGCGTGACATGTCGAATATGGTCGGCATTCGGGACAGTGGATCCTCCCATGAACCGAAGTTGAAAGACTTTTAGGCAGGATTCATACGGTTTAACCAGTATATCTTAATTCTTGACGTATCTTATTGAAAATAATAAGATATATGGAATAGGTTTGAACTGAACCGATACCCCGCAGGTTGGCGGCGAAGACACCTGAATTCGAATGAGTCCAAAATCTGTTTGATGTATGTCATTGCTTTCGTTTCTTTGGCGTTGGAACCTCGGAGCTTTTACGATGGTTGCACAGCAGAAATTGAAGATTCTTCATGTGCTGGGTCAGCGTCCGGACTCGACCGGCAGCGGTATTTATCTGCAATCAATGATGCGTGAAGCGGCCAAATGCGGTCATGATAATTTTATGATCGCCGGCATTCAGCTTGGCAGCGAAGTCGAACTCCACAATGTTTCCATGGAACAGTGCCGCTTTGTCCGCTTCAACGGGGGCGACATTTCATTCCCGATTCCCGGCATGACGGATATCATGCCCTACCCGAGCATGCGGTTTGCCGATCTGTCCGAACAGGATATCGAAACATACGAAACGGTTTTTGCACGTGTGCTGATGGAAACGGAGGCCCGTTTCAAGCCGGATGTCATCCACAGCCATCACAACTGGCTGCTCAGTTCCCTTGCACGGCGTCTTTTCCCGAATATTCCGGTGGTGACTACCTGCCACGGAACAGATCTCCGTCAATTTCAGAGCTGTCCCCGCCTTCGTAAAAAAGTATTGAGCGGGTGCAGCCACCTGGATGCGGCCATGGTGCTGAGTGGGGCTCAGAAGGATGACATCGAGAGAAACTACCGGCTACCGCCGGGAAAAATAGTTGTTACCGGGGCCGGTTACAATGATTTACTCTTCACTACCGGCGCCAAGCCTTCACCCCGGCCCGTACAACTTGTATACGCGGGAAAACTCCTGAACGCCAAAGGGTTGCCCTGGTTGCTCAAAGCCCTGAAAACAATTGCGACGCCGCAATGGCAGTTGCATATCGTGGGAGGCGGAAGCGGAAAGGATAGGGAGGAATGCATGCGCCTGGCCCAAGACCTCGGAGAACGGGTGATGGTGCACGGCCAGATACCGCAGGCGCGTCTAGCTGCCATTTTTCATAAGGCCCACATTTTTGTTCTGCCGTCCTTATTCGAGGGCCTGCCGCTGGTCGTGATAGAGGCTCTGGCCAGCGGTTGTCGCGTGGTAGCCACAGACCTGCCCGGCGTTATGGAAATTGTGGGCAATGTAAAATCCGATTACATCACCCTGGTCCGGACACCGCGTTTGCGGAAAATGGACCAACCTTATCCCGAGGATTTGGCTGCTTTCGAACAGAATATAGCCCGGGCACTTGAAATCCAGATGGCAGGAGCCATCAAGCGTCCCCGGATCGATCTTTCCCTGATTGACAATGCGCTTCCCGCCTTTACCTGGGAAGGCGTATTCGCTCGTGTTCAGAAAGTCTACTTTAAAGTGCTTTGATATCGGCGCGCCTGTTTATCAGAGATACTCCGGCCATGCCATCTTCTATGGCATGGCGACACAAACATATCGGGTTGAAATAATCGGACTGAATGACACCTCCACCCCGCCATCGAAATATCACGGTAAAACGCCTGTCTCTGGATTTTTACCAGTTCATCCGTTCTCAATCTCTCGTGGCCGGATGGTTCGGCCGGCAGTTTAAACCCAGCCGCGAATTTGCGGAAATCGATATCACCTACAAGTGCAATTTAAAATGTATCAACTGTAACCGCTCCTGTACTCAGGCCCCCGGCGATACGGAGATGCCGGTTTCAATGATTGAGGCGTTTATCCGGGAAAGTGTTGAAAAAAACGTGGAATGGAAACGAATCCGAATCCTGGGCGGAGAACCGACCCTTCACCGCCGTATTTTTGATATTATCGAACTGCTGGAGGATTACCGCTCAGTTCATAATCCGGGCGTCAGGCTGGTGCTTTGCACAAATTATTTTGGAAGAAAAGTACACGAAGTATTAGAGAAGCTGCCCGGCGGCATCATCATTAAAAGCACGATAAAGACCTCCAGCGTGAACCTGTTCAAGCCGTTTAACCTGGCGCCTGTCGATACACGGTTAAACCGTTTTTCTGATTATTCCGTCGGTTGCCGAATCATTGCGGAATGCGGTTTGGGGTTGACCCCATCCGGATATTACATGTGTGCAATCGCAGGCGGCATCGACCGCATATTTCAGTATCACCTGGGAAGAGAAAGCCTCCCCGACCAATGGGACATCATGTCAGATCAGATGTCCGCGTTTTGCCGGTTGTGCGGACATTTCGGTTTTCAGTGGCCGGTAAGAAAGGAAAAGATATCCCCTTCCTGGCAGAAAGCATATTTGAAGACCCGCGCGGATGTCAACGTCTGCTCTTCCCTGACAGTTGACGATATTCATAAACAACAGCCCCGGCTCTGAAAAGGATTTTTTTCACGACAACCGGAATGAAAACAAATCACGGAAAGGTTACCATGGATAAGGATCTCAGCAAAGTCAAGCGGGAACTCGGGAAGCTATTGCGCTCCCAACCTCTGGCCGTTCTTGCCACGCAGAACCAGGGGCAACCATATACCAGCCTTGTAGCCTTTGCCTCCAGCGACGACCTGAAGTCTCTTTATTTCGCCACCATCCGGACCACGCGCAAATTTGCAGGCTTGTCGGCCGATTCGAGGGTGGCGATGCTCGTGGACAACAGATCCAACAAGACATCCGACTTCCGCCGGGCCATGGCTGCAACGGCAACGGGCAGGGCGGCCGAGATGGATCCCGGCGTCAAGGAAAGCGCGCTGGATCTTTATCTATCCAAACACCCCCATCTGAAGGATTTTGTCCATTCGCCAACCTGTGCCTTCTGCGAGATACAGATCCAGTCTTATTTCGTGGTCACTCGATTTCAGAACGTGGTGGAGGTTCACATCAGAGCATGAAGCCGGCCTTCAAGGAGATTCAAATCACATGAACGATGCGTCACCCGATGTCCTGTTGACGGACGCCACCGGATTCATCAGAAAGAATGCTATCGAACTCTGATCTCCCCGGAAATTCAGAATCCCAGATACGCCTCCCGGATCGAGGCATCCTTTTCCAGATCCTTTCCCGTACCTTCCTTGACGATGCGGCCGTTTTCCATCACATAACAGTAGTCGGCGATTTTAAGCGTCTGGTGAACATTCTGCTCGACCAGAAAAATCGTCAGCCCCTGGCTGTGCAGCTCTTCGATGACCCGGAACATTTCCTGAACCAGAATGGGCGATAGCCCCAGGCTGGGCTCATCAAACATGATGAGTTTCGGGCTCTGCATCAAGGCGCGGCCGATGGCCACCATCTGCTGCTCGCCGCCGGAAAGGGTCTCCGCGATCTGCTTTTTGCGCTCTGCCAGACGGGGGAAAAGTTCATAGACTTTATTCAGGTTTTTTGACCTGACGACATGGGTTCTGCTGAGATAGGATCCGATCAGCAGATTTTCCTCCACGTCCATTTTTGGAAAGAGCTGCCTGCCTTCGGGAACCAGGGTAATTCCCAGATTGGCGATGTCATGGATCGGAAGGCCGCTGATGAGCTTTCCTTCAAAGTCTATCTGTCCCGATGCGCCGGAAAGCACGCCGCAGATCGTTTTCAGGGTTGTGGTTTTACCCGCGCCGTTGGTGCCGAGAAGAGCCACGATCTGTCCGGCGGTGACGGAAAAAGAAATATCCCACAGGGCCTGGATATCTCCGTAATAAACCGAAACCGATTTTGCATTCAGAATATTCATTGCGGCGCCTCCCCCAGATATGCCTGGATAACTTCCGGATCCTTGGCCACATCCCTCGGGATGCCTTCCGCGATTTTCTGGCCGAAATTAAGCACCACAACGCGATCGCTGATGTTCATGATGACACGCATGATATGCTCGACGATCAGGATGGTGATCCCTTGACTGCGCAGGGAAAGGATCAATTCGATGGTCCGGTCCGCCTCAGTCGGATTCAGTCCCGCGACCACTTCATCCAGCAGCAGCAGCGTCGGCTCAAGGGCCAGGGCCTTGCTGACTTCCAGTCGCTTTCGGCCCGCCAGGGTCAAACTGGAAGCCTGTGCGTTGGCACGGTCCGCAAGTCCGGTTGTTTCCAGAATCTTCCAGGCATGCTGTTCCGCCTGACGGCGCTTGGGATGCCTTGCAAATGAGGCGATGATGACATTTTCCAGAACCGTCAGGCCGGCAAATGGTTTAACCACCTGAAAGGTGCGGCCGATTCCCAGCTTTGCCAACTTATACGGCGGTTTTCCACTGATGTCCTGTCCCCTGAAATGGATATGCCCTTTGTTGGGCGCGTAAAAACCGCTGATCACATTGAACAGGGTCGTTTTTCCCGCGCCGTTGGGACCGATGAGTCCGATAATCTCTCCGGGAGCCATGTTAAAGGATACCTGGAACACCGCGTGCAGCCCGCCAAATGTCTTGGTGACGGCATTCACCTGAAGAAGGGACTCAGACATGTTGGGCTCCTTTGTCGGATTTATTTTGAGTAACCGGCTCCGGTGTGGATTTTTTCCGGGTTTGCAGATAACCGGTGATCGTTCCCCACAGGCCATTGGGGAGGAAGACGACGCTTGCGGCGATCACCGCACCCAGGATGATCAGATAAAGAACCTGGTAATCGGACAGATAAGCCCAGAAATAGGTTTTGAACAAAAAAATGATGATGGCGCCGATGGCGGGGCCGATCAGGGTTCCCAGACCGCCGAATACCGCCATGACCACGGCCTGATCCGTCACCAGGTCTCCCAGAACGGATGCCGGATCAATGTAGGTGATCCAGTATGCGTAAATGGCCCCCAGTATTCCTGTTGGAACCGCGGACAGGATAAACGACTGCAACTTGATCCATGTGGGATTCAGACCGAGTGACATGGCGCTTTGATCGTCCTCACGGATGGCTTTTACCTTGAGTCCGAAGGGGGCTTTTTCAAGGAGGAACCAGTACAGGACAAAAATTGCGACCACAATCCCGAGCATGAGGTAATAAAAAAATTCGGGATGTAAAAAGGTGGGAAGCCTCATGCCGTCGGGTCCCCCGGTGATATCCAAGACCAGCGCCACTTGTTGAATCGCTCTGGAAAGCGCCCATGTAGCGATCGCAAAATACGCGCCCTTGAGTCGCAGCGTCGGGATGCCGGCGATGAGTGCAAGGATACCGGCTGCAACGCCGGCAGCCGGCAGGGCCAGAAAAAAAGGCCAGCCGCACAGTTTCATGAGCAGGGCGGTTGTGTAGGCCCCGATGCCGAAAAAGGCGCCGTGACCGAAATTCAGATAACCGGTATATCCTGCCAGAACGTCCCAGGAAATGGCCAGGCCGATCCACAGAATCGCTTCAGTGATGATCCTCAGGAAAAAAGTGTCATGGATTACTGAAGGCACGGCCAGCAGGACACCGAATGATAAGACAAGCAGTAGGTACTTTCGGCTCATACGCCTCTTCCAAAAAGCCCCTTGGGGGAGATTAACAAAATGGTGAAAAGAATACCGAATACCGCCATCAGTGTGTAGCTGGGATTCAGGTAAATCAGGAAAAACGATTGAACCAGACCCAGCAGAAACGCGGCCCAGGGAACCCCGGCCAGATAGCCCATGCCGGCCAGAACCACGATAAAAAACGCCAGGATGGTGTATTCTCCGCCCATCTGGGCGTTAATGGTGAAGATGCTGCCGATGATGACACCGGTCATGGCGCTTAAGCCCACGTATATTCCGTAAACATATGAGCTGATTCGCTTGGCGTTTATTCCCATCAATCCCGAGGCTTCGCGGTGCTGGGAAAGGGCTCTGACCGCACGGCCGAAGTTGGTTTTCTTAAGGACAAAATGCAGCACCAGTGTAATGGCAAGCGCATATAGAAGTCCGGCAAGCCGCACATAAGGGATGGTGATAAAAACATCTCCCATCTCCAGAGAGAAGGAGTCCTGGGAAATAGCGGAAGGAATGGAATGGGAATAAAATCCGAATCCTGTCAAGGCGATACCGCGGAACATCAGGGCCAGGCCGAACGTAAAGACCAGCCCCATCAGCACCGGGTTTCCCTTCTTTCCGCTGATCACCCTGTAAACCAGGGGCTGAATCAGGTATCCGACCAAAGCGAAAACCAGAAAAATTGCCGGCAGGAGAATAAACGGATCCATGACCGTCCAAAGATTGAAATAATATCCCAGAAAAGCCCCCAGCATGATCCATTCGCCAACGGCAAAATCAATGATGTGCATGACGCCGTAGGCCAGGGAAAACCCGATGGCAATAGTGATATATATTCCGCCGATCAAAAGACCGTCTATTATAGCCTGAGGCATTAATTCCATGATGCTTGCTCCGCAGTTTGAAAAAGGCTGGATTTCCTCACTTTGAAAAAGAGGGCCGAGCGGATTTCAGGCGGATCAACCGTCTGGAGTCCCGCCGGCCCCTTTTTACAAAGAAGGGAATCAATCGTAATTATTCAGCCCGTCTGTCTGATAATTATTTTCAAAAAACCCTATTTCATGGCTTTCATGGGATATAAGGGTTTGCTTTCGGCCAGATTTTCAGGGCCGACCACAACAACTTTCCCATTTTGAATCTGAATGGTGAGCGGCGTCAGGCCGACATTGGCATGGTAGAACTGGCCTTCGGTGGCAAAACCGATCTCACCGTAGAACGTCTTGACTTTCAGTTTTTCAAGCGCAACGACCAGTTCATCCCTTTTTTTCTCGTCCAGGGGCGGTGCGGCCTTGATGTTGATCAAAGCCTCCTGAAAGGCGATGCCTGCCGCGGAAGAGCCCGCCTGGGTGTAATCGGCCGGAACATTGTAAGCTTTCATCGCAGCATCGGCATAACTTTTGGCATCCGGCCACAGCACTTCACCCTTTGTCTTGATGGTTTCGGTCCAGACGGAGGCGCCGAAAATCTGATCTGCGTTCTTTCCCAGCGCTTCGATGAAAGCCGGTTCGGTAACGCCGTAATGCATCAAAAGCGCTTTGGGTGTGTAGTTGATCTGATTCAGGGCTTTTACCAGTTTGATCAGTTCTTCATCGTGCCCGCCAAAAGCGATCAGGTCCGGTTTTATGGCCTTGGCAGCGGACAGATAAGGAATCAAGTCCTGTCCGGAAGGAACGATATTGAATTTGAGAACCTTGATTCCGGCTTTGACCGCCGCATCCTGAAATGCCTCCGCCGTGGCTTTGGAAAATGCGTCGTTGGATCCCAGAATGAGGGCTGTCTTGGGTTTGGGGTTCAGTTTGGCAATGGTGTTGATGGGTGCTGAACCGGTATAATTCACCGGCGGAATGGTCCCGAATGTGTAGCGGAATTTTTCTTTCCAGATCAGGGGAGATTCCGCGGAGCCGGTGATCATGGGGATTTTGTATTTTTCAAGGACAGGGGCTGCGGCCAGCGTCAATCCGGAAGCATAGGGACCCAGAACAAAGTCGACTTTCTCCTGGGTGGCCAGTCGCTCGGCGGCGGAAGCGCCCTGGGCGGGCTCGGACTGATCATCTCCGTAGAATAGCTTCACCGGATATTTCTTGCCTTGAATTTCAATACCGCCGGCGGCATTCACGGCCTCGGCCCAGAGATCATATCCACGTTTGGTGACATTGCCACCGGTTGCCAAACTGCCGGAAAGAGAGGTGATCACGCCGACCTTGAAAAAGTCGCGCGCTTCATCCGCCCATACCGGTACGGACATCGATAGAACCAATAGTAAAGCCAGTACTTTTGTTCGTCCCTTCATGTTTGCCTCCTTGAATTAATTGGATAGGTTATCACTTTCAACCTGACAGCCTTACAGCATCGCCGCTGTAATGGCGGTAAACATCTGCAATCTATATGCCACGGAAATACCAAGGGTTCCCGTCCGGCGATTCATTATAAAACCTATTGATATTAAATATCAAATTAGTATTGTGAACTTTACATGAAACCGGTGATAAAACGTGTGATATACTGAAAAAATCGTCAGCTTAATAACAATATTGTAATTTGCATCAACAAAAATAAATGAACCGCATACAGATTCTGCTGCAATAATTCAATAATATTACGTTATTCAAGGCGGTTGAAAACCATCGCTTAAAAAAAGCGGACGGACCCATCGGAAAAGCGCCTTCTCACCCTTCAGGAACGGCAGGCCACGCGGGGAGGGATGATGATATGCAAAAATGCATATCAACATCCGGTAAATTACGGCGCGGAATGACCCTTGGCGGCTTGCAGGGGCATGGCGTATTTTTTCAGTTTTCTGGCAATCGTTGCCTGGTCGACACACAGAGCCCTTGCGATTTGTTCCTGGGTGGCGTATTGAGCGGCAGCTTTTCCAAGGACTGAGCGTTCAAATGTTTCCATGAGCTCCTTCAAGGAAGTACGGGATAAATCCATGTTATCTGAAAGCGCCGGGGATTTTCTTGAATCTGCCACATCTTTCGGCAGATCGTCAAGAGATATCCACTCGCCCTCGCACATGACAACCGCCCGTTCACAGATATTGATCAGTTCCCGGACATTTCCCGGATAGGGGTAGGAAAGCAGGGCTTCAGTCACCGGCTTGGACAGGTGAACGGATTTCGTTTTTCCGATTTTTCCCGCAAAATAACGAAGGTAATGATGAAGCAGCGGTAAAATGCACTCTGTCCGCTCCCGAAGCGGCGGCACATGCAGCGGTATCACATGCAGACGGTAATACAGATCCTTTCGAAATCCGCCGGAATTGACCATTTCCTTCAAGTCCCGGTTGGTGGCTGCCAGAATACGGACGTTGAGTTTTTGATTCTTGACGCTGCCGACTCGACAAACCACGCCATCTTCCAGAAACCGCAGCAATTTGACCTGCGAGGCCAAAGGAAGTTCCGCGATTTCATCCAGAAACAGCAGGCCGTCCTGCGCCAGTTCCAGATAACCGGGTTTGCCCTGTTTTTGCGCCCCGGTAAAAGCCCCTTTTTCATAACCGAACAACTCGGATTCGACCAGGGATTCGGGGATGGCGCCGCAGTTGATTTTGATCATGGGCTGGGAGGCCCTGTTCGAATGTTTGTGAATCAGATCCGCTATCAATTCTTTGCCGGCCCCGGATTCACCCAGAATCAGGGCGGTTGAATCCACCTTGCTGACCTTGATGGCCTGCTGGAGCAGTTTTGCCATGCAAGGGCTCCGGGCGATGATCCTCCGGGATTCCATTTCCGCTAGCTGCATCTCCAGCATGTGATCGCGGTATTGATTCTTGATGGCTTCCTGGCGCTGAAGCTCTTCATGCAGAGAATCGATTTCCGTGATATCCCGCTCGTTCACGACCACACGAACGAGTTTGCCGGCTTCATCAAAAATGGGACTTCCCGTGATCATCAGTTTGCGGCCGGTGCCGGTGTTTTGAAGCATTGTTGCCGTCGAACCTGTTTTAATGACTTCCAATGTGGCGGACCGGTTGATGAATCCTTCCGCAACCAGATCCGCCATATTGCGGCCGACAACTTCGGCGGCCTTTATATTGTTCAGGCGCTCGGATGCCGAGTTGATCCGCAGCACGGTTGCATTGGCATCGCAGATCCACAGCCCGTCGTAGGATGAGTCGATGATCGTGTCGAGTTCCCTGGAATGCTGCTGAAATGATAGCATGTTATGAATAATCTGATTTAATTCCGTTCGGTTTTCCAGGATGCACAAGGCCCCGGCCGGCTTTCCCCGCATGCGGACTGCATACAGATTGGCATGAAATTCACGGCCATTGTTGTGAACAAGCTGGTTCAGAAAATTATCATGATCCTTCAGGGTTCTGGTAAGTTGATGTTGCAGCTCGGGAAATATGAATTCAAATTGCGTACCAAGAACCAGTCCGAAAGCATCAGATGCGGCTGGATTAAAATGGGTGATCGCACCCGATGACTGAACCGCAACGACGGCATCCCGGAAATATTCCATCGCAATCCGCCACGCCCGTTCATCCGGGGCGGGTGACAAGGCAAAACGGCCGGCTTTATCCGACGGCATCGCTATCTCCGGTATGGATCTTGAAAGAAAAACCGTGAATCTTTACGTTCTTGAAAAAATGCATCGTCAATTTTCTTGTTGTCCATTTCGTATATAGAAAACAGTTGGTTAAGGGGTGGGGCAGCCTGTACATGAGTGGCAGAAATCCATAAAATAAATTATATCAATATGCGTGATTGCATCATTATATGCACCTTCGCATTGCGTGTCATGCAGTTTTTTTAACCACAAGGCATTTTATCATAGCACATCATGTAAATGAGACAAGAAGATACAGGCCGGTTGCCATAATTTTGGAACCGAAGGCGCCGGGATGTAGAAATGGTACGTTCCTTGCGAGACAAAATTCCGAAGGAATGGATCGAAGACGTATTCAGCCCGTCTTTCCAATTTCTGAATACGCAGACATAAATGAACATAAAAAGGAGAAATCAATGACCACCTCAATACAGGAACTACAGGATCTTAGAAAACAGCATATTCCCCAGGGACCGTTCAACATCACCCCGACTTTTATCCGGGAGGCCAGAGGCGCCTTGATGATCGACGTGGATGGCCGGGAACTCATCGATTTTGCGGGCGGCATCGGCGTCAACAATGTGGGGCACTGTAATCCGCGGGTGGTTGCCGCCATCAAGGATCAGGCGGATAAATACATTCACACCTGTTTTCACGTGGCCATGTACGAACCGTACCTGCAACTGGCCGCTAAACTCAATGCCCTTGCGCCCGGCGATTTCCCGAAGATGAGCATGTTTGCCAACAGCGGCGCGGAAGCGGTTGAAAATGCCGTGAAGGTCGCCAGATATGCCACGGGAAGGCCCGCGGTCATCTGCTTTGAAAACGCGTTTCACGGCCGGACCCTGCTGACCATGAGCCTGACGAGCAAGGTGAAGCCCTATAAATTCGGTTTCGGCCCCTTTGCCCCGGAAGTCTACCGCATGCCTTACGCTTACTGCTACCGGTGCCCCTTCGGGCTTTCCTATCCTTCCTGCGGCACGGCCTGCGCGGACTATCTGGAAGAATTTTTCACGGCCTATGTGTCGGCGGAGTCCACGGCCGCGGTGATTGCCGAGCCCATTCAGGGAGAGGGCGGATTTGTCACCCCGCCGCCGGAATATTTCCCCAAGCTTCAGGGCATCTGCCAGAAATACGGCATTGCCCTGATCATTGACGAGGTGCAGACAGGCGCCGGTCGGACCGGCAAGATGTTTGCCATCGATCACTGGGGCATTGCCCCGGATATCATCACGCTGGCCAAAAGCCTGGGCGGCGGGCTTCCCTTAAGCGCGGTCATCGGGCGCAAGGAAATGATGGACAAGCCCCATGTCGGAGGTCTGGGCGGTACCTATGCCGGAAACCCGATCGCCTGCCGGGCGGCCCTGGCGGTTCTGGAGGTGCTGTATGAAGATAAGCTCCTGCAGAAAGCCGAATCTCTCGGCGAAAAGCTCTGGAAACGCTTTCTGGCCATGAAGGACAAGTATGAAATCATCGGGGATGTCCGCGGCAAAGGGCCCATGATTGCGCTGGAGTTGGTCAAGGATCGGCATACGAAGGCGCCGGCCACCGAAGAGACCAAAAAACTGCTGGCATCCTGCTATGAAAAAGGCCTGGTCCTTCTTTCCTGCGGCCATAAGGGCAATGTGATCCGTACCCTCATGCCGCTGGTGATCACCGATGAACAACTGGACAAGGGGCTGTCGATCTTTGAAGAGGTGCTGAGTGGGCTGAAGATGTAAGCTGCTTATTGGTAAATGTATTTTTCAGGCTGAAGGTATTTTTTTGCAGAAATACCTTCAGCCTTTTTGTTTGAATCTCTTTATGAGCCTGTGGGTCGGACAAGCGGGTTGAGGCATTTCTGAAGCCCCGCGCTGAAATCGGCGGAAACACTGCGCATCAGGGTTTCCCATTCGGTTCCGAAGCTGTAAAAAGCCATGGATGCCAGTTTTTTGGAGATGATGGCATCCCGGTACGGTTTCAGCTCTGCCGTCCGGAGCGTGTTCATGATGGCGGTTTTCCCCAGCCGGTGGATCAGGATGGACGGGATGTAGTTTTCCAGTACCGACCACACCAGCCCCTCGTCGGCCAGGATGGTGTCCAGATGCTGCTCGCAGATCCGCTGCAGGGCAAATATCTGTTCGCTGGTTTTTTCGGAAAGTGCAAACAGGGGAACGGACGGGTCGGCTTCGTGGATACGGATCAGCATTTGTGTTTCCGCCCGGCCATACTGGTCGGCCAGCGTCAGGATGTCGCGGATCAGGGCCCATCGCGTCCGGGTATCGTCCATCAGGGCAGCCTCATAGTCTTCCTGAAGCAGAAAGGCCGTAAGCACTTCGGCGACCGAGCTTGAAAACACGCCACCCTTGTTTGCCGTGGTATCCTTGATATGCTTGATGGGGGTCGCTGCGATGGCCCGGCGCGCGGCATCGTCAAAAAAGACGTTGGCGCCTTCCACTATAAACTGCAGCTCCTTGAACACGGTCAGAAAATCTTTGACATTGTTGCGGTTTATCGTGTCTTTAAAGCCGCCGCACGGGATAAAGGCGCGGATGTCCGCCAGTTGAACAAACCGCCGGTTTTCCGGATTGGACAAAAATCCACGGTGAAACATGGCCCCGTCTTCAACCAGGGTGCCGTCCGGAAGCGTCATGTTTTTGGCGTCAATGGTGACCATAAACCCCTGGGGGCTCAGGTTGCCGGCAAAAAACCGGGAATCGGCACGGGGATGGGAGTGCCTCATGAAGGCGATTTTCATCAGCGCCTCCCGGTCCAGGCCCAGAGGGTCGAACAGCACGGATCCGCCGTCGATGAGCAGGCAGATCCTGCCGTGATAGCTCTGGATCTGGTTGGCCCCCAGATCGCCGTCCGGACCGCCCGTCATCATCAGGTTCAGGTCTTCCTCCCTGGATCCGTAATGGGAAACAAGGGTTCTGAAGGCGCCCATGATGCCGGTGGTGGTCATGCCGCTGGAGCTGATCCGGCTGCCGATCCTTTCGTATATGGCGTTCATGTCGGGGGTGACGATGACGCCGGCTCCTTCGATCTGCAGGTCGGTTCCCGCGGCGCCGTTTCCGATCAGACCGAAAATTTCGCCGTTGTCCAAAATGCCATATGTATCATGGGGGATGCCGATGCGCTTTCCCGTGGTGATGGTCCGCCAGTAGCGGTAACCCCGCTGCCTGCATCTTTCGGCCACGGCATCCATCAGCGGCGCCGTGCCCTCGTCGGGTCCGAAAAAGACCATCTCGGGCCTGCCGTAATAATCGACGATTTTTTCGTCCCCGAGCACCAGATCCATGATCCCTTCCGTGTAATCGTACAGGGCGTCCATTCCCTGGGCGGCGTAAATGGCATGCGGCACCACGACGCCCTTGGAGCCGCTTTCGCAGATATCCTTGTGCTTCAGCCGCTGGGCTTTGGGGCCGAGCGCATAGTTGAGCAGCAGGGCATTGTCGAGTTCGCTCGGATAATTCGAAGGCGAGACCCGGATGAGTCGCAGCCCACCCCGGGCGATGTCCGCGGCCCGAAGGTGGGTGCCGCACGAATAGTGGCCGTTGACAAAAAAAACGCCGTACACGAACTGGTCAAAGACCAGCGGGTCCAGAACGGCATTGTCGAACCGGAAGGCAAAGGCGCGTTTTTCGGTCTTGTAAAAATTGGTCTTTAACAGGCGGGACACCAGCTTGAACATGAACCGGAAGATGTCGCAGTGCAGCCAGTTGTCCATGAACCGCTGGGAGAGGGTCTTGTCGAACTGCCTGTATTTTATATCCACCGCTTCATCCGGCAACCGGTTTTTCAAGTCCGGATTAAACCGGCGGTCGAACAGGCTGTAAAGGAATTTGACCAGATCGGGGTTTTCCGTTACCGCTTCCAATATCTCCTTGTAGACATAGGTGGACTTGTTGGATCCATGGATCCTGGCGGCAAAGGCATCCCGGTGATCCTTGCCCGTCAGGCTTTCAAGGATTTCACGATCCGTTGCGTTGTCGCGTTCCTTGAAAATGAACATATGGGTGAAATCCACGGCATTGCCGGCAAACAGCATTTCCTGAAATGTCAGGTCTCCCTTGATGTACATGTCCGTGATGCGGCTGACATTGAAGGACAGGAATGCGCACAGGTCACGGACCAGCGCCGACTCCTTCTTTCGGGAAAGCTCGCCGAGAATGTACAGGGAGCAGACGGATGAGGGCACGGCCGATTTGCCGCAGTAGGGCTCCCAGTAAGCCCGGCTGAGCACCAGATTGTGGTCTGCGATCAGTTTTCGGAGCACGGGCAGTTGCGGAGAAGCGAAATCGCTGTTGAACATCAGCCGCGTTTCTTCGGTGTCGGACAGATTGAACACCTCGATCAGCGGACTGACGCTGGTTTCGAGGGATTTGAGAAAATTTTCGTAGCGGCGCCGGGTGGGTTCCGGCGTGATCATGTAATCCCCGGCAAGTGTAAATAAAAACCGAGACGCCTTGAAGGCGTCTCCGGAAAAATCACAAACGGTTTCGGGACGGATAATATAGGTGTAGTACTGATTTTTCGGGCTGTAATAATATTCGCGCCGGTGACCGGGAATCATGCTTTCAAGAATTTTCTCCATACTGTCCCGTGTTTCCCGAGTGGCAATGCGAACCCGCTGCGGGTTGCTGCCCTGATCCAAACTGAAATCGATGTGAGCCACGCGGCTCGCCAGGGTCACCGCCCCGTCCGCGCCAACGGTGAGGTTTGTGGCGATTGAGGCCAGAATGTGTTTCAGGGAGTTTTTCTTGATGTTCTCGAAAAAATATGCGGGAAGACCCAGATCGTCCAGCAGAATCCCCGCGGCCATGTTGATGCAGTTGGCCGTCAGCAGGCCTTCGGCGGACAGGTCGATGACCGCCTCATACAGGGTGCTGGGATTGAGTTTGACGCTCTGGGCTTTGCTGATGATGTATGCGCCTTTGGAAAATGCATCCGGTCTGTTGAGCGAGTTGTTCATGATGTCTCCTTTGCTGCATGTATTTATTGCGGGTGGTTGTGCATTTTCAATAATTATAGCAATTTGCATACCAGAGAATCAAAAGCTCGGATTATAGGTTCCGGTGAACCGTCAATCAGGAGTTTCGGGCAATGATTGACATGGCGCGGACGGCTGCGTCGATATGCGCCTGACTGTTAAAAACACCCGGGCTGAAACGGATGGTGCCGTTTGGGGCGGTGCCGAGACGCTCGTGAGCCAGGGGGGCGCAGTGGAGTCCGGTGCGAACGGCGATATTGAAATCGCCGTCCAGAATGGCGCCCACATCCGCCGCGACATGTCCGCGGACATTGCAACTGATAAGCGGAATATGGTTTTCCAGGTTTTGCGCGGCATACAGATCAACACCGGCAATTTCGGAAAGTCCATCCCGTAATTGCCGGGCCAGTGCCATTTCAGCTATGCGGTGTCCCTGGGATTCAAGTTCCTGTATATATGACAGGGACTCATCCAGCGCCAGTATCCCCAAAAGATTGAGGGTGCCGGCCTCCAGGCGGTAGGGGAAAGCTTGTGTGTGGAAAAGGCTGGCGGAATCGATCCCTGTGCCGCCGAAACGGACTGAGCGGATGGGCAAATCCGGATGGAGGATCAGCCCGCCGATGCCCGAAGGGCCCAGCAGTGATTTGTGGCCGGTGAAAGCCAGGGCCGAAACATCCCGGTTTTTCATGTCAATGGGGATGGCGCCAGCGCTTTGGGACACATCCAGAATCAGGGGAATGCCGGCGTTCCTGCAAATCCTGCCGATCTCCGCAACCGGCTGAACGGTGCCAAGGACGTTGGAAGCGTGATTTATCACCACCAGCCGGGTTTGCGGCCGGATCAGGGCCGAGATGTCGCCGGGATCCACAAACCCGTTTGCATCAAAGCTTGCCAGATCAAATTCGATCCGTCCCTGGGCCCGCAGGTGATTCAGGGGCCTCAGAACGGAATTATGCTCCAGGCACGTGCTGACGACATGATCCCCCGGCTCCGTCAGACCCTGAATCAAGGTGTTCAGGGCATCGGTTGCGTTGTTGGCAAAACAAAGCGGATAATTTTCGCCTGCCCCGAAGAAGCGGCGCAGCCTTTCCCTGGCTTTGGATACGGCATCCTCGGCTTTCCTGGCCAGATCGTATCCGCCCCTGCTTGGGGAAGCGCCCAGTTGCTGGTATCGGTCCAGTGCCCGCTGCATGCACCCGGATGGCTTGGGAAAGGACGTGGCTGCATTGTCCAGATAGATGAATGTCGTATCGTTCAATCGGCATCCCCGGTTCAGTTGCAGGTTTTGGGATTGGGGAGGCCGGCAAGTCTTCGGGCTCCCAGTTTGAGTCCGCCCGGAAAAAGCTTTTCAAGCGCCATCACACTCATGCCGGTGCCCTCCCTGAGCTGGCGATTCATCGGCGAACGCCCGTTACAGGCGTAAAACTCCCGAAGGAAACGGACCACTTTCCAGTGCTGATCCGTAATCAAGGTCAGCCCCCGCTCTTCAGCCAGAAGCTTGAAAACAGCTTCCGTCCAGTCATCAAAATCATTGAGGAAACCTTCCCCGTCAAACACAATTTTCCGGCCGTCCAGGACGCGCACACAAGGACCCGGCCCCTGCTGTAGGTCATCGTCATGCGAGCCCACGGATCATTTCTCCGGTTTCAAAGCCGCCTTGATCTTATCCGGCGTGGCCGGCAGATCGCAGATCCAGATTCCGACGGCGTTTTTGATGGCGTTGATCACGGCGGGAGCCGTTGGAACCATGCACATCTCGCCGATGCCGGTGGCCCCGAGTGGCCCTTTGGGCCTTGGGGTTTCGCGGATGATGGTTTCCATCTCAAAACTGCTCCGGATTGTGGGAAATTTAAAGCTTACCCAGTCTTTGGTTTTACCGGCGACATATTCCTCCCGGAGGGCAAAGCCCACTCCCATGTCCATTCCCCCTTCCAGTTGACCGGTCAGGTTCTGCGGATTGATGACAGGTCCGGCATCCACGGCCGTCGTCATTTTAAGGATGGTGACCTGGCCGCTTTCGGTATCCACTTCCAGTTCAACCATCTGCACGGCATGAACCTGGGATTCAAAAGAGGGGCCCTGGCCGGTCGTGGGATCCAGGGGGCCGGCGTCTTCGTTTTTCTTCCGGCCAAGATAGCGTTTGGGTTTTCCGGCGGTTTCAAGTTCTTCCGAAGTACGGGATCCGGTTTCATTCATGGCGGATTTAAGCTGTTCCAGTGCGTTGATCAAGGCGCCGCCGATCATGTACGTGATGCGGCTGCCCGCGGCCGGACCGCTGGCCGCGGTATTGTCCGTATCCCGGGTGTTCAGACGCACTTTTCCCAGGGGAATGCCCATGAAGGCCGCCGTCAACTGGCTCAGCATGGAATCGTTTCCTTCTCCGGGATCGGCTGCTGCTGCGTAGACGCTGACGCCGCCGTCTTGATCCAGTTCGACCGCGGCAACCGATATATCCCCGGGGCCGCCGATGCCGAACGCGCCGGTCCCCAGCCCAACGCCGCGTTTGACCCGGCCCTGGCGGCCGGTGTTGGCCTCCTGAACTGCACGAACATAATGCGGCCGCATGGCTTCCATGAGTTCCGGAAAACACCATTGATCTACGATCCGGCCGGTGGACTTGCTTTGACCGGGCCGGAGCGAATTCCGGAGCCGGAATTCAAAGGGATCCATGCCGAGTTTTTCGGCCAGCATGTCCATGGCGCATTCCAGGGCGAAATTGACCTGGGGTGGTCCCGCACCTCTGGCCGCACTCCCCCAGGGGTTGTTGGTGTAGACAAGCCTTGCCCTGGCATCGATGTTGGGAATATTGTAGGATCCGGAGAGCATGAGCAGGGACCGGTGCACCACCACATGGCCGATGGAATAATATGCGCCCTTGTCCACCAGGTAATCATTGCAGTAGGCCGTCAGATTCCCCTGGGAATCCGCTCCCAGCCTGACATTCATTTTGAATGCGTGGCGTTTGGAGCTCATCAGCATGCTTTCGGTCAGACCGGGAATATATCGGACCGGCTGTTTGAAATGAAGCGCGGCAGCGCCGGCAATTCCCTCGGAGATCACATCGATTTTGATGCCGAACTGCCCGCCCGAAAACGCCTCCTGATAGCGCATGTTTTCCCAGCCGAGTGCGGCCTGCAGCATCCCCAGATGCAGGTGAATGTTGATGCTGCGGCCAACAATGACCAGTCGGGGTTCTTCGCCTTCTTCCGGATCTTCCCAGTAAGCCACCGTGGCTTCGGGTTCCAGCGGCGCCTGGTGGTTGATCTGGGTATTGAACCGGGCTTCTATAACCGCCGCCGATGCATCCAGCGCTTCCGCGGCATTGCCCTTGATCTGGGGCTGTTCAAAACACAGGTTGGGAAAATCCTCATGGATTTTAACCGCATCGTCCCGGAGCGATTCTTCAGGACCGAGCATCGCCGGCAGCGGGTCCAGATCGACTCGAACGGCTGCAAGGGCGGCCTCTGCCCGGGCCTTTGTATCGGCTGCCACGATCAGTATCGGATCGCCGATGTAGCGGACCTTGTCCTTGCAGAGTACCGGACGGTCCGCAACCAGGTATTTCAGGATATTTGTGCCCTTTATGTCTGCGGCCGTCACAACGCCCGCCACCCCCGGCATTTTTTCCGCTGCGGACGCATCGATGGATGTGATGCGGGCATGGGGAACCGTACTGCGCAGCACGGCCAGTTCCAATGCGCCTTTCAGCCGGATATCGGCGGTGAATTTCGCCGTACCGCAAGCCTTTGCCGCCGCCGATGGCCGGGGATGGGACACGCCCATCACTCCGTCTTCCGGCTTGGGAAGCACGGCATCCGGCGAGGTTTCCCCGCGAATGAAACGACCGGCCAACTGTACGGCTTCAACGATTTTTTTATAACCGGTACAGCGGCACAGATTCCGGGAAAGCGCTTTTTTGATTTCATCAACTGAAGGATCCGGATTTATGTCCAGCAATGCCTTGGCGGCCATGATCATGCCAGGTGTGCAAAACCCGCACTGGATCGCACCGGATAGAACAAATGCCTGCTGGATGAGATGGGGGTTTTCCGGAGTGCCCAGTCCTTCCACGGTGATTACCCGGGCGTTATCCAGGGAATAGACTTTGGTCAGGCAGGAAAGGACCGTTTTCCCGTTGACAATAACCATGCAGGCCCCGCACTGACCTTTTCGGTCACAGGACTGCTTGGCGCCGGTCAGTCCCAGATCATCGCGCAGCAGATCCAGCAATACCCGTTCCGGCCCGACAACAAATTCATGCCTAGCGCCATTGACGATTAAACCAATCCGTTTCATTTTTACTCCTTGAGTTATGATGAATATTTTCCGAACTGCAAGAAATTTAGCAATATTTGTGCCAAG
>JBBIPX010000051.1:0-21588 GCA_037442625.1 Desulfobacteraceae bacterium | reverse complement strand
GCCAGAGACCTTCCTGAAGATTGGGCAGGGGCGCGGGTTCAAAAATCCGGGGCCAGCCGGTTTTGAATATCCCTGCGGCAGCCAGCATGATGAGCGCGCCCTCAAAGCCCGCCGAAAAATACTCGATCTTGCCGTGACCGTAGGGATGATTCTTGTCCGGAGGAACGGCCGCCAGCAGAATGCTCCCCAGGGCGAAAGCGCTGGCCACCACGTTGATGACGGACTCCAGCGCATCGGAAAGGATGGCCGTGGACAGCGTGATCCGGTAAATATAGAATTTGGCCGCCATGAGCAGAACGCCCACCAGCAAAGACAGAGAGACAGCCGCAACCCGCGTCCGGACCTGACGTTTTTCTCTTGAAATTGATGCAGGATCGGGCATAACCGGCTCATTCCCCCCTTTGAAAAAGGAAGTCAGGGGGGATTTTTCATCCATTCTCAGGATCGGAAACATGACGGATTGTCATTAAAACGTATTCAGGTGGGTGAATTCCCGGATTTCCCTTCGCGCGGGAGGGGATGAAATCTTGGCCGGATATCCGAGCGGTATCAGGGCCGTAAGTTCGTAATCGGCCGGTACGTTCAACACCGCTTTGGCCCGGTCATGATCGAAAAGGCCGATCACCACGGTTCCCAGTCCGAAATGATGGGCCGCAAGGCACAGGCTCTGGGTGGCGATCCCCAGGTCGAACATGAACCAGTCTCCGAATTTTGTGGATGCAGCGCCGCCGTAATACCCCGAACTGTTTTTTTTGCCGCAAAGGGCCAGCAACACCGGCGCATTCACAACCGCTTTGGTTGCCGGGTTTTTGGGTGCCAGGGTTTCCTGAAGCATCGCCTTTACCGCCGGATCCCGGATGACCACCACTTCCCAGCACTGGGTGTTGGCCCAGGAAGGCGACCAGCGGACCGCTTCGAGAATATTGTCCATAATCTCCGGCGGCACGTCTTTTTCCTCATACCTGCGAACGCTTCTTCTTTCCTTAAGGATCGTCATAAAATCGGTCATGTTCAGGGTCTCCCATGCTATTTAGGCTGTTTGTTGCAATCGCAGTCTGTTTCATTGCAGCGATCGCAGACATAGACAGGCGGTTTTGCGCTTTTTTTTCGTTTCATCACCACCACAAGCACTACCAGAATCGCCGGAACCGCAATCAATATCACTGTTTCCATTTGTCGTTTCCGCAATCACCGTTGTTTGGGTATGTATTCAGAAATCAGAATCCGAATACCTGAGCAGTTACAAATATCAGAAGACTGCTATATATCTTGAGCCAATTGCAAAAGTCCGTCATCGTCATTCCGGCGAAAGCAGGCAGTCCAGTCCTTTCATACTTTTCTGGACACCGGTTTTCCGCCGGTGTGACGGTTTGGGTGAGTTTTGAAAAAAGCTCAAATGTCATTTATCTTCACAGACCCGTAAATCTCAATGCATTTATTCTTTGCGCCGATGAACCTGAGTGCTTACGGTATTTTCACGTTAACGCTATCACAGCATGAAAACGGGATCAACATCAAAGGCCACGGTTACCTGAGGGTGGTGAATGTCTTTCCCGTGCGTGGTGATCAATTCGCGGGCCATCCGGCGAAGCGGCGTGGTTCGCGTGCTTTTGAGCAGAAGCTGCCACCGGTAATATCTGGCGATTTTGGGCAGATAGGATTCGATGGGTCCGAGAATTTCAACCGGGTGCCAGCCCCGGCTTTTTTTAAGGCCGCGGCAGAGTTCGCCGAGTTTCAGGGCATGTTCGCGGGTCTTTTCTGCATCTTTTCCAAACAGCTTGATCTGGATCAGCCGGGAAAACGGGGGATATTTGAGCTTTTCCCGAAACTGGATCTCTTTTTCGTAAAAGGATGCGTAATCCTGGCGCGTGGCCGCGGCAATGATGAAATGCTCCGGGTTGTAGGTCTGGAGGATGACCTGTCCGGGCGACTCTCCCCTGCCGGCCCGTCCGGATACCTGAAGCAGGAGCTGAAACATGCGCTCGCTGGACCTGAAATCCGGAAAATTAAAGGACATGTCGGCGCAGATAATTCCCACAAGGGTGATGTAGGGAAAATCATGGCCTTTTGCCACCATCTGAGTGCCGATCAGGATATCCGTTGTCCGGTTTCTCAGCTCCTTGAGCATTTTGAGCAGCGCACCTTTGGGAGCCGCGGTGTCCCGGTCCATTCGGGCAACCGCGGCCTCCGGAAACAGCGATTGGACGGCTTCCTCGATTTTCTCCGTTCCCATGCCGAGCAGTTTGATGCGGGAGGAGCCGCAGGCCGCGCAGTTTGTTATCGATGTTCTGGAAAACCCGCAGTAATGGCATTTGTATGCCTGATCCTTCTGATGCAGGGTCAGGGAAATGGAGCAGTTCTTGCACCGGATCACCTCGCCGCAGGACGCGCATACCGGAAAACTGGCAAATCCCCTCCGGTTTAGAAACAGCAGCACCTGCTCTCCTCTTGCCAGCGTCTCTTTCATCGCCTCGTGGAGCTGCGGCGTGATGAGTTTCCAGACGCCCCGCTGATCCCGATGCCGGCGCAGATCCACGACCCGGGTTTCGGGAAGCGGCCGGTCTTCGATGCGTTGCGACAGGTTCAGACCATGAAATTTGCAGGTCAGCACATGATGGTAAGACTGGATGGAAGGGGTGGCGGAGCCCAGAAGGGCAATGGCGCCGTCCATTTTCGCCCGCACCAGTGCGATATCCCGCGCATGGTAGTGAAGGCCGCTGTCCTGTTTGTAGGACATATCATGCTCCTCATCCACCACGATGAGCCCCAGATGTTCGACAGGGGCAAAAATTGCCGAACGGGTGCCGATGACAATGGGGGTGAGACGGCGCAGGACGCGATCCCACTGATCGAATCGCTCGCCGGCGGAAAGTCCGCTGTGAAGCACCGCCACGCATTCCCCGAAACGGGCCCGAAAGCAGCGTTCAATCTGGGAAATCAGCGCAATTTCCGGAACCAGAACCAGGACCGAGCGGCCTTTTTGAATCATCCGCGCCGCAAGCTGCAGATACACCTCCGTTTTGCCGCTGGCCGTGACCCCTTTCAGCAAAAACGGCTTGTACCCTTTGCCCATTGCGTGTTCCACCACGGCGACAACATCCTGCTGCTCCAGCGTCAATTCCGGCGGAAGATCCGGCTGAACGGTTTCACCGAAGGGATCCCGATACAGGGTCCGGGTTCGGACATCAATCCAGCCGGCCTCTTTCATCGCGGGAAGTTTGCGGGATGCGGACGGGATTTTCCGGTTCAGTTCCCGGACCGGCATGCCGCCGTAAGACCGGATGGTCTCCAGAATGCGTTTCTGGGATCGCAAGAGGGGGGCGGTCATTTCATCGGACGGAAATACGTAAAGTTCCTGCCGGAGCCGGGTGGTCTCGGCCTTTACCTGACTGACCTTTTCGATCCATCCTTTTTTTTCCATGGACAGCAGCAGCGACGGAGATATCCGGGTTCCGGCGGACCCGGATATCTCCTTGCCGGTTCTGGGTCTGTCATCGAGGAGACGAAGCACCGCCTGCTGCAGCACCGGCAGGCAGGCATCCGACAGATGACCCTTGCCGGCCGGGGTCAGGCGATAGGAGGCTACCTCCTTTCGGGTCAGTCCGCCGGGAAGGGCGCTCTGGATCACCTGTCCCAGAGGATACAGGTAGTAATCGGCAATCCATTCAAAAAAGGGAATCATGGATGCCGGAAACAGCGGGGATTCATCCAGGATGTCCAGAATGCATTTCACCGCCCCCGGATCCATTTCATCCAGGCTTTCGCCGAGAATATATCCGGTGACCCTGCGCCGGCCGAACGGCACCAGCGCGCGCATTCCCGGCGCAGCCAGAAAAGACAGGTGATCCGGAATCCGGTATGTGAAAGTTGCGGCAACGGGAAGCGCAACGGCGATTCTGACATGATGCCGCGTCATACGGGGTGTCAGTCTGCGGGCGGGGGAGGGGAAAGGAGCTTGATCCGGTATTGCTTCACCCGGTTTCCGTCCATTTCCTGTACGATGACGAGGAAATCTCCGATGGGGATTTCCTCGTTCACCTTGGGAATTCTGCCGGTTTGATTCAAAACATACCCGGAAAACGTGTCAAATTCCTTGGTATCCGGAATCTCCATGGGAATGAGTTCATTGACTTCGTCAATATCGGATTTTCCCGGCACAATCCATTCGTTGTTGTGAACCTTGATGATGCGGGGCTCTTCCAGATCGGTTTCGTCGCTGATTTCTCCCACGAGCTCCTCCAGAACATCTTCAAGGGTGATCAGGCCGGAAACCCCGCCGTGTTCATCTACAACAATGGCGATGTGGTTTTTCCGTTTCTTGAACTGGCGCAGCAGCGAATCCAGTTTTTTGTTTTCCGGAACGAAATAAGGCGGACGCATGATGTTGCGGATGTCGACGGACTGACACGGAACGGATTGGTGAACGAAAATATCCTTGATATTGACGATGCCGACGACATGATCAATGTCGGATTCAATGACCGGAATCCGGGTGAATCCGGAACTTGCAACCGCCTGAAGGTCCAGGGGCTGTCCGGCATCCACGATGAACATGTCCGCCCTGGGGGTCATGATTTCAGAGGCGTTGGTATCGTCGAATTCAAAGATATTGTGAATCAGCTCCCGCTCTTCTTCCTTGATTTCCCCTTCTTCCTCGACGACCTCGACGATGGTCATCAGCTCTTCTTCGGTGACAATGGCGGTTTTCTGAACTTTACCGGTCAGCATCGGAATGAAATTCAGAAATTTGGAAACCGGAAGAAACAGGATGGAACACCAGTAAACCGGATACACCGTAAGCCTTGCGATGGCCACATTGTTCCGGGTGGCAAGCGACTTGGGGAACACCTCGCCAAAGACCAGAATCAGAAAGGTCATGATTCCGGTGGCGATTCCCAACGCATAATCGGGAAAGGTCTTCAAGGCGATCGTCGTGGCAAACGCGGATGCCCCGATATTTGCCGCGTTGTTTCCGATAAGCAGCGTGGTCAACAGCCGGTGCGGGTTTTCCTTCAACTGATGAATCAGCACATAGGGGTTCCGGTTATCTTTGGCCAGGTGCCTTGCCTTGGTACGGCTGATGGAAAAAAAGGCGGTTTCGGCGGCTGAAAAAAAGGCGGAAACACACAGCAGAAAACTCAATATGATGATTTCGAGAAACATAGACAAACGGGTTGTCCTTTGAGTCGGTTTAATCCGATCCCGGGGCGGCATTTCACTTTCTACTTATCATGATAATTGACAGGAATCAAACACAAATCGCAATGGTTCAGGCATTCAGCATCCGGAATTCAGGAGTATCTGCAACAACGCCATATTATCCGATCATCAGGTGCCGGATGGATTCCGGAAGCATGCGGTCAACCCGGAGGGTGGCGGCAATGTCCGGAGACAGCACCTCGACATCCACCGGCATATGATCCGGCGCCTTGCTGTAACCGGCACAGATGGATGCCGCAAGCAGAATCTCGTCATTTCCGGCGCCCCGGGGAATCAGCACGACCGGCCCGGGGATCTGCTTTGTTTTTATGACCGTGTCCCGCAGCGGATCACGGTGGCCCAGAATGGCGGTATTGTCCTGAAGGGTCCGCCCCACGATGATTTTCACCTGAGCGTTCAGACGGATGTGCCGGCCGTATTTGAGAAGGTGAAGCGCGGCTTCCGTACAGTCCGCCCCGTGGTCAAAAAGGTCTTTCAGGCGGCTGCTGTAAACCGTTTCCGTCAGAAGACATCCGCCTGCAGGCGCCGGATAGTCGGAAATCCCCCAGTCCCTTGCAAGCTGGATCTGCGGTTTCCGGGATCTTCCGGAAAGCCCCAGCAAAAGCCGGCGGTCCACAAGCCCTTTTTTTTCAGGGAGGGTTTCTTCCAGAAGCCTTGCGCTCAGCGGCCGTACAATCAGGTCCCTGCATCCCGAATGCTTTTCGACATAGCGAAGCGATGAGCGGGTCTGCGACATGGGGCGCTGCCCCAGCACTTCACCGCTGAAAAGAAAATCCAGCCCCCTATCTTTGAGTATCCGGTCGGCCAGGCGAAACATGAGGGCGTGACAGTCCATGCAGGGATTCATATGCTGACCGTAGCCGCAAGGCGGATCCCGGAGCATTTCCAGATAGGGCCGGGTGATATTTTGCACGGTCAGCGGAATCCGGAGCCTGCCGGCGGCCCGGCTGGCTTTCTCCGATGAGAAAAACGGGGTTTCGAAACTGATCCACTCAACGGCGATTCCCTGATTTCTCAGCACAACTGCCGAAAGTATGCTGTCTAGTCCGCCGGAACACAGCCCCAATGCCCGGACTTTATTTTCATGATCATTCATGCTATGGTCTCAATCATTTTTTACGTTTAACGTCGCCACCCCTTCATCGAATCATGACACTGAAAGAAAAAGCCGTCAAAATACGACAGATACTAAGTAGCGCCTATCCCGATGTCAAGACGCAACTGGATTACAAAACACCGTTTCAGCTCCTGGTCGCCACCATTTTATCGGCCCAGTGCACGGACAAACAGGTGAACCGGGTGACCCCGGCCCTTTTTCTCCGGCTGTCCAGCCCGCGGGATTTTGCCGAAGCCGACATCGAGACCATCGAAAGGCTGATTCATTCGACCGGCTTTTATCATAACAAGGCCGGAAATATCCGCCTCTGTTCCGAAATGCTGGTTAACCGCTTTGACGGCCGGGTGCCCGATACACTGGATGAACTCGTTCAACTGCCCGGCGTGGGACGAAAAACAGCCAATGTGGTTCTGGGCGCAGCTTTCGGAAAACCCGGAATCGTGGTGGACACGCACGTGGCCCGTATATCCGGGCGCCTGGGACTTACACGGAGCCAGGCCCCGGAAAAAATCGAAATGGATCTGATGGCGCTCATCCCCCAAAAATCATGGAATACGTTTTGCCTGCGCCTGATCTATTTCGGCAGGGAGATCTGCAAGGCCAGAAAGCCCGGATGCCCATCCTGCCCGCTCCTGCATCTTTGCCCCTATCCGGATAAAACGCGATGACCCGGCAAAACAAGGAAACGATGGACGTAAAAGCACTTGCATCCCGGCTCGGGCTGGAAGAAGACGACATCTATGATGTGCTGGCGCTCTTTATCCAGACGGCGCCCGCCGACATCACGAAACTGGAGGCCGCCTGCAACAGCCGGGATACGGTTCTTGCAGGACAGGCCGCCCACTCCCTGAAGGGGTCCGTCGGCACGCTGGGGTTCATGGACATCTCGGAGCTGGCGCAGCAGATCATGGCGCTGTCCCGCGAGAATAAAATTGACGATCTGTCACGGTCGGTTCCGCCATTTCTCGGCCGCATGAAAGACCTGCTTCGGGATATTCGGCATCTCCTTGCCAACCGATGATCCTGGCGGATCCAGGGTTTTGGAACAGGCTGTGGATTTTCCGCACCGTACTTTCATGCCGCCATCCGGTTAAGCCGGCGCCGAACCATCACCCGATTTCCTTCCGGAACCGCTTGATCTATTTATTTCAAAAAGGTATAGGACATCAAACAATTCCATCATTGATAAGCCCTCTTTTCATTGCGGCAGTTAACGAGGCCAACCATGAGCACGCCAACGGAAAAGTCACCCAGGCCCCCCTCAAAACGTAAAAAGCTCGGAGAGCTGCTCCTTCAGGCGAATCTGATTGATTCGAAAACATTGGAAGCCGCGCTGGAAATTCAGAAAACCCAGCTTAAGAAAATCGGCCAGATCCTGGTGGATATGGGCATCACGGATGATGAACAAATTGCCAAGGCACTGGCCAGCCAGCTTAAAATACCTTTTATCCGTCTGAACGATGTTCAGATTCCCCATGAAGTGATCGCCCTTGTGCCTCAGGACATGGCTGAAAACTATCTGCTGGTTCCGGTCAAGCAGGTGAAGGAACAACTGGTCATTGCAATGGCCAATCCTCTGGAATTCCATGCCCTGGATGATCTGCGGTTTGTCACCCAGATGAGCATTTTTATAACCGTCGCCCCCCAGGGCGATATCCTGTCCGCCATTCACAAATGCTACCCCAGGCGCGGCCTTGACCAGGACCTGGGTCCGGATATGGGAATTGCAGAAGACATCGAAATTGTCGGGCGGATTTCAAAAAAAGATCAGAAGATACAGGATCCGCAGAATTTGGCGGAGCTGCCGCCGGCGGTCCGTTTTACACATACCATCCTTGCGGATGCCATCAAAATGAACGCCACCGACATTCACATCGACCCCCTGAAAGACAATGTGGTTGTCCGCTACCGGGTTGACGGCATTCTGCGGGAAATCATGCAGATCGACAAGCAAAATCACCTGTCTTTGGTGTCTCAAATCAAGATAATCGCCGACATGGATATTTCCATCCGCCGCAAACCCCAAAACGGCAGGGCTCAGGTCATGTCGGCGGAATCCCGGTTCAATCTTCGCATATCCACCATCCCGGAATCTTACGGAGAAAAAGTGACCATTCAGATCACTCCCGATGCCGGCGGCATGGGGCTGACGGATCTGGGGTTTTCCGAACAGGACCTGAAGCGGTTCTCGGAAGCCATTTCAAGCCCCAGGGGAATGATTTTGATAACCGGTCCTGCCGGCAGCGGCAAAACCGAAACGCTTTATGCCGCTCTCAACCATCTGAAATCCACCCGGAATGCTATCGCAACTGTTGAAGACCCCATTTCGTCCGACATTGAAGGCATTCGCCAGGTAGAGATATCTCCCCGGTCAGGAGATACGTTTGCGGATGGCCTTGCATCCATTCTGAAAATGAATCCGGAAATCATTGCGGTGGGTGAAATTCAGGATGCCGAAACCGCCAGACTGGCTTTTCAGGCAGCTCAAAACGGGCTTCTTGTTCTTTCCACCCTTACGGCCAATGATGCCGCCGCAGGGATTGCCCGGCTTCTGGATATGGGCGTGTATGCATCCGTCATTGCCGGTTCCCTGATTGCCGTAGTCGGGCAGCGCCTGGTCCGGCGGATCTGCGACAAATGCAGAATCCCGGACCCCTTGACCCCTCAGATTTTCGAGCAACTGGATGCCGGTTTTCAGCCGGACCGCACCAAGAAATTCTGGAAGGGGGCAGGGTGTGAAGCCTGCCGGTATTCGGGGTACACGGGACGGCTGGGATTATTCGAGATATTCACGGTCACACCGGCCATCCGGGAAATCCTGGAGCAAGGCCGCGGCGGGAACGGCGCCGATGCCCTGCGCAAGGCCGCGGATGCGGAGGGCTTTAGAGCGCTGAAACAGGATGGGATCACCAAAGCGTTTCTGGGAAGAACCACGATTGAAGAAGTGCTTCGCGTTTCGCCTCAGAATAAGGACGATGCGGCGCAGCAGTCCTTGGATAAGGCCGCACAAGACCGGCAGGGGGCTTTCAAGGCGCCGGAAGAAAGCCAAAGACCGGAGCCGCCTTCATCGATTTCCTGCTTTCGGCCGGAAAAAATACTGATCGTGGATGACAACCGAGTGGTTTTGAAAATCCTCAAAAACATTCTGGAATCCCGGAATTATCTGACCGTTTCTGCATCCAACGGTATTGAAGCCCTTAAAATCGCCTTTCAGGAAAAGCCGGACCTCATCATTACCGATTATCTGATGCCGGAAATGGACGGCATGGCGCTGATCACCAAACTCAAATCCCAACTGGCCACCCGGTTTATTCCCATCATCATGCTGACTTCAAAGGACGAAGTGGATGCCGAAGTTGCGGTCATCAATGCCGGAGCGGACGATTATCTGACCAAGCCGGTCAATCCGAAACGGCTCATCGTCCGGATCAACCGGCTGCTGAACCGCACGTATGTTCTCGAGGCGGAATAAATATGATGGCTTCGTAAACGAACATGACAAATTACATGTCGCCCCCGAATATGAAAATGATTATATTTGAGACATAACTTGCAAAAGCAACCCAAAGAATTAGAAATCCAGTTAAATTATTATTACCTGAGACTTGTAAAACATCGGGGATACAAGTGTAATTATAATGAATCTGGTTATTTACTATTTGGTTTAATTTTGCATTCATGTAATTTATAACGCTATCATAGCGCAAGGGTTATCTTTGTGCCATTACTTGAGACTATTTTCACGGTAAAAAGTCCAATATCTGCGTTGCGCTGCATCCTTCGTCATTGCGGCGTACTTTATGTACGGCAGGCGGAACGCCGGTCCTCAGGATTTGCACGCCTTGATCTTGACCTTTTTTCTTTGCCATCGCAATTTCGACTTGTTACGAGATCGTCAAATATCACAGCTTTCCTTTTTTGATAATGGCGACCAGCAGCCAGATTCCCATCAGTGCAGCCGCGATAAAACCGATGAATCCGATAAAGGATATGCCGTAAACGAGCGGCGGGGTTTTGGAAATGACGATGAGCGCCGAGCCGATAATCATCGCGGCAATGACGATGGAAAAGGCGATCCGGTTGCTGATCTGATCCTGGGTGGCCAGAAGGGTGCTCAGACCCGTCTGTTCAATTTTGACCGTCAGCTTCTGCTGGCGGATGAGCCGGCTGATTTCCAGAATGTCCTGAGGGAATTGGCCCAGAAATTCCATCAGCCGGTAAGCCAGTTGCAGCGCATCCCCGGCAATCCGCTCCGGATGCAGGCGGGCAAGTTTTACTTTCCGGATATAGGGCGCCGCATGAGAAACCATGTCAAATTCCGGATCCAGCACCAGTGCTATCCCTTCCACCGTTCCCAGGGCTTTTAGCATGAGAAAGATGTCTGCGGGAATCCTCAGTCCGTGCACCGCGGAAATCTCCAGAAGGTGCTGAAGGAGCCTGCCGATTTTAATATCCCGGAGGGGCTTGTAAAGATGCTGGCCCATGAATTCCGAGACATCTTTTTCAAACGCTCTCAAATCGGGCTCCCTGTCCCATTCGGTTATCCTGAGAAGGACCTGGACAGCCCGGGACTGATGCTGGCGAACAATACTGTCCACCAGTTCCACAATATCTTCGCGGGTTCTTTGATCCACGACCCCGACCATTCCAAAATCCAGCAGGCAGATGACGTTTCCCGGAAGGGCATAGATGTTGCCGGGATGGGGATCGGCATGAAAAAATCCGTACTGGAAAATCTGTTTCAGACAGACATCCGCCCCCCTTACGGTCAACAGCCTGCGATCCAGGCCCGCCTTTTCGATGGCCGCAACATGGGTGATCTTGATGCCCTCCACCATTTCCATGGTCAGCACGGACTGGCTGGTTTTATCGCGAAACACTTTGGGAATATACACGGCCGGATCATTCAGAAACATGGCTGCGATCCGCTCCATGCTGGCAGCTTCGATCGTAAAATCGATCTCGTTTTCCAGCACCCGGGTGAACTCTTCCACGATGCGAACGGGCCGGTGCATCGCAAATTCTTCAATATGGCGCTCCATGAGGGTGGCCAGATGAAGCATGATTTCCAGATCCACCTCGATGATCCGTTTGATACCCGGACGCTGAACCTTGACCGCCAGGATTTCACCCTCGCAGGATTCCGCCCGGTAAACCTGGGCAATGGAAGCGGACGCCACCGGTGTTTTTTCAAGGGATGCAAACAGCACATCAAAGGGAACGCCGAATTCGGAGAGGATAATTTTTTCGGTTTCATCGAAGCCAAACGGCGGCACTTGGTCCTGAAGCCGGGTGAGCTCCGTGAGGAATTCGGCCGGAATCAGATCGGGCCGCGAGGAAAGCACCTGGCCCAGCTTGATATATGTCGGCCCCAGCTCTTCAATGGCCATTCGAATTCTTTCGGCGCGGGAGAGTTTTTCCATGCGCTCCGGCCGGTTTTTCGAAATCATCTGAAGGCCGATATCCAGGTACTGATCGATTTTCAAGAGCTCGATGATTTCGCCGAATCCGTAGCTGAACAGAATCCCCAGGATCTGGCGATACCGGTTCAGGTTCCGGTAGGTTCTGCCCAGAACGCCGATTTTTCGAATGCTCAGCATGGATACAACTCCGTTGGAATACGAACCGGAACTACCATCTCAGCAGTACGGCGCCGTAAGTGAGACCGGCGCCGAATGCATCCAGCAGCACGGTCTGGCCTTTTTGAATACGGCCGTCCCGGACCGCCTCATCCAGCATGGACGGCACGGTTGCGGACGACGTGTTTCCATAACGGTCCACATTGACCAGGACTTTTTCCATGGGCAGGTTCAGTCGCTTTGCCACGGCCTCGATGATGCGGAAATTGGCCTGGTGGGGAATGAACCAGTCCAGCATGTCAACCGTCATCTGGTTTTTTTTCAATGCCTTCACCGCAAAACTGCTCAGGGTTCTGACGGCAATCTTAAAGATTTCCCGGCCGTTCATCTGGATTTTATTCAGTTTTTGAGAAACCATCTCCGGTGTTGCCGGCTGCGCCGATCCGCCGGCGGGAATATGAAGCAATTCCCAGAGGCTGCCGTCGGACAGCAGATGGGTGGATAGGATGCGATGCGCCGATGTTTCCTGCGTCTGCTCGACGATGGCGGCGCCCGCCCCGTCCCCGAACAGAATGCAGGAAGAGCGATCTTGCCAGTTGATGATGGAGCTTAGAATTTCGGAGCCGATCACCAGGGAGGTCCGGACCTGGCCGGAACGAATGAACTGATCGGCAATGCTCAGTCCGTAGATGAACCCGGAACAGGCGGCATTCAGATCCATCCCCCAGGCCCTGGCGGCTCCCAGCTTGTGCTGGAGCCAGCAGGCGGTCGACGGAATAATGGTATCCGGCGTGCAGGTGGAATAGATGATCTGATCGATGTCGAGCGGGGTTTTTCCTGCCATCTCCAATGCGTTTAACGCAGCCGCAAGGCCAAGGGATGAGTTGTGCTCTTCCGAATTTCCCGGCATCGACATGCGTCTTTCGGCAATGCCGGTCCGTTCCCGTATCCAGGAATCGCTGGTTTCGATTCCGGAATGCGCCAGTTTCTGTGAAATATCCGTGTTTGAGACCCGGTTTCGGGGAAAGGCCGAGCCTGTCCCGCTGATTTTAGCTGCATATTCCAAGGGGATTCTTTATCTCCTATTTTGTGTAACCGCATAAATGGCCGATGGGTGAACCTTCGGCATTTTTATCTTTGAACTGCCTGTTTCATAGTAGGTCAAATGGATTCAGGTGTCAATTCCGATCCCGGCAGGCGGGTTTCTCCGGACGGCTCCCCCCTTATTCGGCAACGGGTTTCTTCCTTGACGTCCGCAGTTTTACTCCGGGTATGCCGCCACTTACGGATTCAGGGGGCTGCGGTTTATTGGCCCTTAATTTCCACCGGCGGCCGGACCTTTCGAGAGGACATTTTCAGCATCAGGGGAGGTTCAAAAGTCCTGCGATTTCTTCGCTCAACTGCCTGTCCGTAAACAGCCTGGCATCAATGGCGCTGCAGGGGCAGGACGCCGCACAGGCGCCGCAGCCCCTGCAGAGCGCCTCCCGGATTACGGCACTGGACCCTTCAAAAGAAATGGCCCCGTATGGACAAACGCCCAGACAGATCCGGCAGCCCGAACACATGGCCGGGTTGACTTCCGAGACCCAGGCCGGAAGCAGGACGGGGCTTCCCGGAACCAGGCGCGCCAGCATCAGGCCCGCGGCAGCCTGTCCCTGACTGACGGCATCTGCCATGCTGCAAGGGCCCTTTGCGCAGCCGGAAATCCAGATCCCTTCCCGAAGCGACGATACCGGTGCCTTCACGGGATGCTCCGCTACGAAAAAGCCGTCCGCATCCATCGCAACATCCAGGCACCCGGACAGATATGCCGCGCCTTCGGCCCCGGCAAGGGCCGGCGCCAGCACCACCATGTCGCAGATCCCGTCCTGCATCCGGTTAAGGGAATCCTTCCAGCGGATGCCGGCGGCATCGCCTTTTTGAAAGATTTCGATGCTGCCGGGTGCGGCCATGCGGCATAACTGAATCCGTCCCCGGACAGCGTCAAACAGATCCCGGGCGTCTTTTCCCGGCAGACACCAGTCCGAAAAATAAACCTGGATGGAAACATCGGGAAGCTTGCGTAAGGCCAGTTCGGCAAATTTCAGCATATACCGGCAGCAGACCCCGGAGCAGTAAGGTTTGAATGCCGCTGTCCGGGACCCTGCGCAGTGAATCAGGGCGATACTCCGGGGTTGGGCGCCGCTTTTGAGAACCAGATTTCCTTCGGTGGGGCCGGTCGCGCTTGCCAGCCGCTCAAAATCCATGCTGGTGTAGACATGGGGAACGATGCCGTATCCGTAACGCACCAGGGGACGGATGTCCGAAAGATCAAAGCCGGTGGACAGCAGAATGCCGCCCGCAAGGATTTCTTCAACGACATCGGCATCTTCAAAATGGATGGCCCCGAAGGGGCAGGCGTCCGTGCAGGCGCTGCAGTGCCCTCCGGAAAAGCGCAGGCAGGCTGAATCATCCACGCAGGCAATATGGGGCAATGCGCCGGGATAAGGAATATAAATGGCTTTTCGGATATCCAGTCCTTCATTGAAGGCATTGGCGACTTCCACCGGACAGGCGTCAAAGCAGACGCCGCAGCCCAGGCAGGCGTCGGGGGAAACAAATCTGGCCCTGCGGCGGACCCGAACCTGAAAGTTCCCCAGAAACCCCCGGACATCCTCGATCTTTGATAAGGTCATCACGGTGATGTGATCATGATGCAGCACCGCATCCATCAGGGGATCCAGCAGGCAGGTGGCGCATTCACCGCCGGGAAATACCGTCTCGAACCGGGCCGCCTTTCCGCCGATGCAGGGCAGGGCTTCAGCCAGATAGACCCGGCGGGTTTCGCCGGCAGCGGCAATCGCTGCGCTCATCCCGGAAATGCCGGCCCCCACCACCAGAAGGTCGGCGCAGCACGGAATCTGGCTTTCCGTCAGGGCCGCGCTGAATGCCACCCGTTGGACTGCCGCCTGAATCAGGGTTTTTGCCTTTTGGGTTGCAGCAGTCCGGTCCGGGGTGACCCAGGCGCATTGTTCCCGGATTGCGGCTATCTGGAGCAGATGCGGATTCAACCCGGCGCTTTGAAGAACGCGCTGAAACGTCCGCTCATGTTCCTTGGGAGAGCATCCGGCAACGACCACATGGGTCAGGGTCTCCGCGGCGATTTCCCTTGCGATCAGCGACCGGCCGTCCATCGAACACAGCAATTCATGACGCCGGGAAAAGACCACCCCCGGCAGTGTTCCGGAGAAGGCAACCAGGGCGTCCACGTCCACTGCTTCCCGGATATTGGGCCCGCACTCACAGATATAAACGCCGATTCGGTTCATTTTTTCAGTTGTCGCTGAACTGCTGCGGCAGCCTCCATCAGGGCTTCTGAAAACGTGGGATGGCTGTGAACCGATCTTGCGATATCTTCGGAGCTTGCCCCCATTTCCATGGCCATCACCGCTTCCGCGATCATTTCGGAAACCCGCGGGCCGATCATGTGCACCCCGAGAATCCGGTCGGTCCGGGCGTGGGACAGGATTTTGACAAGCCCCTCGGTTTCGCCCATGCACCGGGCGCGGCCGTTTCCGGAAAACGGATATGCGCCGGCAATATAGGGAATTTCCCGAGCCTTTACCTGTTCTTCGGTCAGTCCCGCTCCGGCCACTTCCGGCCAGGTATAGATGACGGACGGCAGGGTATCGTAATTGACCTCGGAAAAAAGTCCGGCCATGGCTTCCGCCGCGGCAACACCCTCAGCGGATGCCTTGTGCGCCAGCATGGGGCCGGGTATCAAATCGCCGATTGCATAAATGGAAGAAACGCTGGTCTGATATTTGGCATCCACACGGACATGGCCGGTTTTCGGATCCATGTCAACGCCTGCGGCGTCAAGACCCAGACCTGCGGTCAGGGGTTTTCGGCCGACAGCAACCAGGACGCGGTCAAATGCAGTTACATCCGTCTTGCCGCTGGATTCAAGGGTCAGATTCACACCGTTATCAATAACTTCGGCATGGGTCACGGTGGTTTTGAGCCGGAACGCCATTCCCTGTTTGTTGAGTATGCGCTTTAAAGCCCGGCTGATCTGGCCATCCAGGCTTGCGGCGATCTGAGGCAGCATTTCGATGACCGTGACCTTTGCGCCCAGGCGCTGCCAGACTGACCCTAGCTCAAGACCGATGTAGCCGCCGCCTATAATCCCCAGCGTCTCGGGGACCCCGGCGAAATTCAGCGCGCCGGTGGAAGTGACAATCCGGTCTTCGTCGAATTCCAGACCCGGAACCGCGGCCGGAGCGCTGCCGGTGGCAAGGAGAATGAATTTTGCCTCAAGAACGCGCGTGCCGCCGTCGATGCCGGCAACTTCAACCCGGTGCGCGTCCAGAACTCTGGCCGTTCCCTGAAGGAGTGCCACGCGGCCTGCTTCCAGAAGCTTTGTCACCTGTCCGGTCAAGACTTCCACGACCTTGTCTTTTCGGGTCATCATGGCTGAAAGATCCAGCATCAGATCCGTCACCCGGATTCCGTGAACCGACAGCCCGTTTCGGATCGAAGCGTAAATTTCGCTGGAATCCAGAAGCGCCTTGCTGGGAATGCAGCCCACATTCAGGCACACGCCTCCCGGACGCGGGTCCTTTTCCACGCAGGCCACCGTCATCCCAAGCCCGGAGGCCTTCGCGGCAGCCGTATAGCCGCCGGGGCCGCTGCCGATAACCACCAGATCAAAGGTGTTTTCCGCCGTCATGGTCAAATCTCCATCATGAGTCGTTCGGGTTCTTCAATGCATTCCTTGATCCGCTTCAGAAAGAAGACGGCGCCCCTGCCGTCCACAATGCGGTGATCATAGCTGAGCGCCACATACATCATGGGCCGGATCACAATGGCATCATCGACCACCACAGGCCGCTTTTCGATCTTGTGCATTCCCAGAATGCCGCTTTGCGGGGGATTTAAAATGGGGGTGCTGAGAAGCGAGCCATAAACACCGCCGTTACTGATGGTAAACGTGCCGCCTTCCAGTTCGCCAAGGCCCAGCTTTCCGGATGCGATTCGATCCACCGCCGATGCAATGGCTTTTTCCAGATCGGCAAACCCCATGCGATCCGCATGGCGTAGGACCGGCACCACCAGACCCCGCTCGCTGCCGACCGCAATGCCGATGTGATAGTACTGGTGATAGATGATGTCCTTTGCATCGATAAATGCGTTGATCTCGGGAAAGTCTTTCAGCGCCGCGATGCTGGCCTTGATAAAAAATCCCATGAAGCCAAGCGGCACTCCGTGCGCCTTCTGGAAAGCTTCTTTAAAGCGGGCTCTGAGTACCATGACCCTGCTCATGTCAATCTCATTGAACGTGGTGAGCATGGCAGTCTGCTGTTTGGCCTGAACCAGTCTTTCGGCAATCCGCTGCCGGATCGGGCTCTGGGTTTTGCGGACAACAATTTCATCCATGGCCTCAGGATGGGGGCTATTCATGGTCGCCTGCGGCAAGGATCCGGCTGCCGGACCTGCCGGCGCGGCCGGCTGTGATTCCAGATGCAGCAGCACGTCCCCCTTGGTGATTCTGCCGCCCGGTCCGGTTCCAACAATTGCGGAGATATCGACTCCCTTTGCAGTTACGAGACGTCGGACTGAGGGGTAAAGTTGCGGTAAAGGAGATAATGCGGGGGAAGCATCCGCTTGCGGCGAAGAAGCGGCCGGCGCTGTATCTTCTGACGCGTCCAGAGTGGCGACGACAGCGCCGATCGGCACGGTCGTTCCCGCCGGGACCAGAATATGAATCACCCCGTCTGCCTCCGCCGCCACTTCCAGAGACACCTTGTCGGTTTCAATAACCAGTACGGGTTCATCTTTTTTTACCGCATCCCCGTCATTTTTGAGCCACTGGGCAAGAACCGCTTCCCGGACCGATTCCCCCACACCGGGGATTTTGATTTCAATGACCATGATGCCTCCGTCATTCTTTGCCCTTATTTTTAAGCAATGCCTTAAGGGCCGCAAAAGGCCTGTTCCCGGATCCCGCATCCGTCTGCGAGGTTTCGCTGCCGTACCATTCCGCATCCAGATACCGGGAGTGCTCATTTTCATGGCAGTAGATGCAAAGAAGCTCCCAGTTGCTGCCATCCGGCGGGTTGTTTTCATGATTGTGATCCTTGTGATGGACCGTCAGTTCCCGCAGTTTTTTTCCTTCAAATTCGCGCGCGCACCTTGCACAAACCCAGGGGAACAGCTTGAGCGCCCGTTCGCGGTAAGTCTTTTCCCGTAGTTCCCGGCTCGCCCTGGCTTCTGCGATGATCCGATCCGCCCCGCCGGTTGCCGCCGGCTTCTTTTTTTGTGCCATATCCACGCCCTTCGGGCTTAGCAGGTTATCGGTTACGGGAAACTGCCGCTATCCTTAAACCATCACTGATGATCCGTTACCCGTTTTTCTTACCTATTACCGATAATGTTGAACCCTTGTCAACAAGGATTCCAGATACCGCGATTTCACCTGCTCGCTGGCAAGGGCCTGCTGAACCGGCGGTATTTTCAGGATAACCCCCAGCACGGCGGCCAGCGCCCGGTGGCTCCACAGCACCTTGTTGTCAAAGATCAGGTGCTGAAGCGTGCCGCGCTCAATGGCCATCACGATGATCCGGTGCGTGCTGTCCAGGGGGGTGATCACGCGCTGCGCCCTCGGTTTTAAAACGATATTGCCCCGTGCGCAGGCCCGCACGCAAAGCCCGCACCCAAGGCAAATAGTCTCTTGAAGCCTGGCTGTTTTTTTGTTGGCCTTGCGGGGGTCATTGGCCGAAACCAGGGTCATCGCTTCCACGGGACAGGCGGCCACGCATTTTCCGCAACCCACGCAGGTTTCAAAAAGGACTTCAGGAATAAAATTGGTGGTGTGGACCGGGTGAAGCGCGCCGAATCGCCTGGCGGCGATCATGGCTTCGCAGCAGCACCCGCAGCAGTTGCAGATAAAACACACGTTTCTTTTGACATTGTCACCGAACTGCACAAGCCGATTTTCATAGGCCAGTTGCAGCAGATCCAGCCCTTCTTTTTGATCCACCTTTCTTGCATGGCCATGTTTAATCAGCGAAGCCGCAACCGTATTGAAGGTCATGCAAATGTCCATCGGCGCATCGCACGACCGGTTTACATGTTTCATCTTGTGCCGGCAGTAACAGACGCCGACCCCCATATGCGTGGCAGTGGCGATTACCTCGGTTGCCCGCTCATAATCCAGAACCTGCACCGTGAGCGCGGGCGGCAGGGCCGGTTCATGGACAAAGGCGCGGCCAAGCTGTGTTTCTCCCCGGGTAAAAAGATCCCGGATAAAATCTTCTTCTACATTCAAGTACTGATAAAAAAGCTCGCTCAGAACCTTCTGGTCGATATCGCCGCGCACCCGCATGAGGGAAAATTCAAAAAACCCGGCCATGGGCGGCGGCAGGCAGTAAACAGACTCGCCATTCTGCTCGATGTCCACCAGGATGGCCCGTGAGGCCAGGTCATGCAGAATTTTCCGGGCGCTTAAGACATCCATCTTCCAGATGCGGCCGGCCTTTTCCGCCGTAAACGGATTGATGGGCATTACGGATACCAGGGCAGCTTCTTTTTCACTGAAGAGGAGTTTTAAAATCTTAAACAGCAGTTCAGACGGCGGAGCGCCCTGCGGAAAACGATTGATGCGTTCCACAAGCCTGGAATAACCGGTACGATTGCCGAGATGAGCCATACTTCCTCCTCTGGTATCATCTACTGGCTTTTTCGTAACAGCCTTTTGTTGGGGAATCAAGAGAAAATGTGGTGTGTTATCGGGAGAAATTGAGACATACTTCGGCAAAAGCAGATGGGAAGGGGGGGCCGGATAAATCATGGTCAGCCGGCTTCATTCTTCCTATCGTTCTGGCTTGAAATCATCTTGTTCAATACAGATGCAACATCTGCCTCATTGCTGTCGATATAGCTCGTATAATTTGGAAGCAGGGTATGGCCTTTTATGACTGTCAAATGCTCCCTGTCCGGAAGAATGAGTATCATCCGGACATCAACCAGGAAATCCTTTAGAGAGATCAATTCCGAAAGCTGATCCTGGTTCTGGGCAAAAAGTACGGCTATATCGATATTTCTCGGAATATGATAAATCCTTTGAGCAAAATCATGCCGGCTTCCGTATACTTCCAGAGAATTGGAGGGAACGCAGGTTTCGATAATGCGCTTAAGGTTTCTGCTCGCCGGCGCGTTTCCTCCATTCGCATAGAGAACGACTTTCATTCTTTCGCCTTTCAATCTTGACGGCTTCGCAAAAAGTCCGGATGCGGCGTATCATAAGTACGCCGCACTCCTTAAGGATTTGCACGCCTTGCCTGCGAACTTTTTACAAAGCCGTCTTAAAATCCGACATTTTACGGTTTCATCATACTTTGTTGCTATTCATAAAACGATTCCTATAAATCCTTACCGAATCAAGTGACGGGGAAAGTTCCGGCTGGATCTGACGCGCGCCCTACTGGGCGTAAAGCTGCCCGATCTCCTCCGGACTTAATGCATAATCGCGCATTTGTACATTGTCGATCAGTCCTACGAAATACCATTGGGACCATCCGATTGTGAGATCCGAGGCATTAAAATCCCAGTTGATATCCCGGGTCTCGGGCACTTCATTTACAAGGACTCCATTTTGATACAAGCTTATTTTCTGATGATCATAAGTCAATACGATGTGCGTCCAATCACCCTGCACGAAGGAATTTCCTGATAGCCATACCGGACCTGCATCACCGAAATTTATCTCAGCAAGAGGCATATTTTGGTAATCGAGCAGTCTGATGCCAGTTGAGTATCCGTTTCCGTAAACGCCATTGAAGATGCCGCCGTAATTTGAGCTTGTATCTGTCCCATGTTTGACCCAAAATGCAACACTTAGATTGGATGCTTTAAGAGATGCTTTGGCTGGAATGGTTATATAATCGCTGCCATCAAAAGATAACGCATAGAGCCCTGCCGCACTGTCATTGGTATAGGCAGCCCCGCTGATTATTCCGTTGTTGCCTGAACCGGAGCTGTCCAGAGCAGTGGTTCCGCTTCCTTCATCAAAATTCAATTCCAGCAGCGCTGAAGTTTTAAAGCTTGCTGTGATGGTGTGATTATCCGTTACTCTGGAAAAGGTATAGGATGTCACCTTTCCGATTGAAACACCATCCACCAGAACGTCCTGAATCTGATAGCCGGTGTTTGCCGTGATGGTAAATGACTTGCTATAACCTTTTCGAACCTGAATATTTCCAGACGGTGATATACTGCCGCCAGCGCCGGCCAATGCGCTGATTACGTAATTGTTGCTGATCATAAAGCTGGCTGCTATGGTGTGTGTGGTTGTGACATTTGAAAAAGTATACAAAGTTACCGCACCTACCGATTTGCCATCCACCAGGACATTCATTATCTTATAGCCGCGTTTTGCCGTAATTGTAAATGATTGGCTGGCGCCTTGAGATACAGAAACGCTTCCGGATGGGCTGATGGATCCGTTCGCCCCTGCAGAAGCCGTTATTGAATATTTGGACGTTTTTGCCACAAAGATAGCCGCAATGGTGTGAGTAGCCGTAACGTTCAAAAAAGAATAAGAAGTCACTGCGCCAATCGATATGTTGTCCACAAGGACATCCTGAACCTGGTAGCCGGTATTGGCCGTGATCGTAAATGCCTGGCTGCCCC
>JBBIPX010000050.1:0-22581 GCA_037442625.1 Desulfobacteraceae bacterium | reverse complement strand
GAAATACTCAAGGGCAAAATGATCCTTGTTGTCGACGATGAAGTCGATGTGACCGAAACAGTGTCCGACTTGCTTGACATGTGCTTTGTTCGTATAGCCAATGATTATGATACCGCATCTCAGTTGCTTTTGAGTTACACGTTTGATGTCGTTATTTTAGACATCATGGGTGTTAATGGGTTCGAACTGTTGAAACTTTCGGTAAAACGCGGATTTCCGACTGTGATGCTTACCGCCTATGCTTTGACTCCCGAGGCGCTGGAAATGTCGATCAAACTGGGAGCGGTATCTTTCCTGCCAAAGGAAAAAATGGCGGAATTGGACACGTTTATCGCGGATGTCGTTCTCAAGGGAGGCCAGCCGGTCTGGCAAAAACTCTTCGAAAGACTTGGCGGACTGTTCGACAAACGTTTCGGCGCGGATTGGAAGCAACGCAACGCGTTCTTTGAAGAATTCGAACGGTCTTTGCATCAGAAATAAATGATGCCGCCGCCAGCCGGGAATTCGGTTTATTTGATGCGGATTGATGCGGACTGTCGGGAGGTCGGCTCAGCTTCCGCTGTGAAAACCATTCAAGATAAAGAAACACCTTGGTCCTGGATCGTCTTTGTGCTTGACAAACAACATGATGCATGGATATAAAATATAAACGTAATAGATAAGTAAATTCGATTTGGAAAATAAATGTCCCCCGTTTAATGCTTTCTCAAATGGTGTTAAAAACATTGCTGTCATAGGTAATGCCGACGCTGAAATTAATTAAAACTGTAAAAAATAATATAGTTAGTTATCATGATCCTTTGACTGAAATTGGTGCGTTAATTCGAAAAACCCTGTTTGTATTAATTAGCTATCAGACGAAAAGGAGGCTCCATGACGCAAAAAAAACTATCGATTGCGGTTTTGCTCACCCTGTTTGTTTCAGGTGTGTTCGTTGCCCCGGTATTGGCTGCTGACACATTTAAAGTGGGCGCAGTTTTTTCAGTGACTGGCCGGGCATCGTTTTTGGGGGATCCGGAGAAAAAGACGGCTGAGATGATCGCCGATCAGGTCAACAAAACCGGCGGCATCAATGGAAAGCCTCTCGAGCTAATCGTTTACGATGATGAGGGCGATGCCACCAAGTGCAATCTGGCTGTCAAAAAATTGATTACCCAGGACAATGTCTGTGCCATCATCGGACCTTCCATCAGCGGGCTTTCTCTTGCGGTGGTGCCGTTAGCCGAAGAATATGAGATACCCCTTGTTTCCTGTGCTGCCAGCTATAAAATTGTCTGGGATGAAAAAGCCAATAAGCCTTATAAATGGGTGTTTAAAACCCCGCAGTCGGATAGCTTGGCGGTAGAGGCGATTTACACCCATATTAAGAAGCGTGGAATCACCAAGATAGCGCTTTTATCCTCAACTGACGGATTCGGAGCCAGCGGTCTGGCCGAGATGCAGAGAATAGCTCCGCAGTATGGCCTGAAAATTGTCGCAGATGGAAAATACGGACCCGAGGATCAGGATATGACATCTCAACTGACTCAGATTAAAGGTTCAGGTGCGGGAGCCATCGTGAACTGGTCAATCGGTCCAACTCAGGTCGTCGTGCTGCGGAACTGGCGTGACCTCGGGATGACAAATATTCCCTTTTACCAGAGCCACGGGTTTGGCAGTACCAAGAACATTGAACTTGCGGCAGGTGCGGCCGAAGGGGTTTACTGCCCACTGGGAGCAGTAAATTTGCCCGCACTTTTACCTGAAAATCATCCTCAGAAAAAAGTCGTTATGGCTTATATGAAGGATTATTCGCTCAAGTATAAAGAACCGTTGAGCTCTTTCGGCGGGCATGCCTGGGATGCTTTGACGCTCGTAGTTGATGCTTTGCAAAAAGTCGGCTGTGACAAAGCAAAAATCCGGGACAATATCGAGAACCGCAAAGGGTTTATCGGGCAACATGGTGTTTTTAACTTTTCGCCAAACGACCATAATGGGCTGACCAAGGATGCTTTCCAGATGATTGTGGTCAAAAATGGCGCCTGGGCTCTGGCGGACTGATGCGATCCGTTGATTGAGTTGCTGATTTCACTTGATGGTGGTGGTTGAACCACCTTACCTGTTTGTTGTAGCGGATTCGACGCATTATGGAAAAAATCTCTCTTGCCAGCCAGCTTCTTCAGTACCTGATTACAGGGCTGACCGTGGGCAGCATTTATGCCATGGTCGCCCTGGGGTTTAATATCATCTACAATGTGACAGAGATCATCAATTTGGCCCAGGGGGAGTTTGTCATGCTGGGGGGGCTGATCATGTCCTCTCTGCATGCTTCCCTGGGGGCGCCTATTTTGCCGGCTTTCATATTGACAGTTGTACTGGTCACATTGGTGGGGGCTCTGCTGGACCGTCTGGCGATTCAACCTATCCGTAGGCCTTCCGTTCTCACGTTGATCATCGCAACAATCGCAGCCTCAATTATCATAAAAGGTTTCGCCATGCTGGGCTGGGGCAAAAATCCCTATGATTTGCCTGCTTTTTCCGGTCGCGAACCCATCCATATTCTGGGGGCCATTATCCAACCACAGTATCTGTGGGTAATCGGTTTTTTGGTGGTGGTGGTCATCGTGATGACACTTTTCTTCGAAAAATCCATTACTGGCAAAGCGATGCGGGCATGTGCGGACAATCCCAATGCGGCCAGTCTGGTGGGGATCAATGTTAAACGGATGGTTCTTTTGTCTTTCTCACTTTCAGCCGCAATCGGCGCAGTTGCGGGCATCATCGTCACGCCCATTTCGCTCATGACATATGATCGCGGGGCCATGCTGGCTGTTAAAGGGTTCGGAGCCGTTGTGCTTGGAGGTTTGGGCAGCTTCCCCGGCGCCATTTTGGGCGGAATCATTCTTGGCTCGATTGAATCCTTTGGCTCCGGTCTGATTTCTTCGGGTTACAAGGATGCCTTCGCCCTCATCGTTTTGTTGGCGGTTCTGTTTTTTAAGCCCAGTGGACTTCTCGGCAACATCGAAGTCAGTAAAATAAAAAGGTTCTAGGATATGCTACAGATTCGCAAGCTGCCTGTTGCCGTTTTTGCTCTCTTCATCGTCATTTTCCCCTGGGCTGCATATCTTATCCCTGCAATCAAAAACTACACCGGCATCATGGTTTTTGTAGGAGTATACTGCCTGATCACCATCGGGCTTTCGTTGCTGATGGGCTATGCCGGCCAGATATCTCTCGGCCAGGCGTCATTTTATGGTATCGGAGCATACACTACCGCACTGTTGACAACACGTTTCGGCGTTGATCCATGGATTTGCATGCTGATCGGAATGGCGGCAGCGGCCGGGGTCGCATTTTTATTGGGCGCACCTTCCCTCAAACTCAGGGGCCATTATCTTGCCATGGCAACCCTGGCCTTCGGGGTCATTGTCTTTATCGTTTTTAACGAAGAGACCGGGGTGACCGGCGGACCGGACGGCCTGGCCGGCATTCCAGGCCTGAGACTGTTCGGATTTAAATTGAATTCGGCCGAAAAATACTACTATCTGGTCTGGACGATCGTTATCGGTGTTTTTCTCTTTACAATTAATCTCATCCAATCCGGTGCCGGACGCGCTTTGCGGGCCATACATGCCAGTGAGGCAGCATCCAATGCCATGGGCGTTGATGTTTCCAGGTACAAAATCATCGTATTTATTTATTCGGCCATTCTGGCTTCACTGGCCGGAAGCCTTTATGCCCATTACATGAATTTTATCAATCCATCGACTTTCGACCTTTCCTTTTCCATTAAACTTCTCATCATGATCGCCCTGGGCGGCATGCATGAAATCTGGGGCGCCGTTATTGGTGCCTTTCTCATTACATTTCTGAGTTTCGAGTGGCTGCACTATTTTAAGGATTTTGAAATCGTCATCTATGGTCTCATCCTGCTGCTGGTCACCATTTTTTTACCCGACGGACTTGTAGGGGTCCCCAATATTCTCAGGGGGTGGGGCAGGAGATGAACCGCAGGTGATGAGTCAATCGGAACATATTCTTGAAGTAAAAGATTTGGTCATGAAATTTGGCGGATTGATGGCGCTCGCAAATTTGAATTTGAAGGTGAAAAAGGGAATAATCAAGACTGTTATCGGACCCAACGGTGCCGGAAAGACCACGCTGTTCAATATCATAGCGGGCGCGTTTTCGCCGACCGAAGGAAGCGTCTTTTTCAATGGGCGGTCGATTCAAAATTTACGCGCCCATCAGATTGCCTGCCTTGGCGTATCACGGACTTTTCAGACGGTAGAGCTTTTTGGCAATATGACTGTCCTTGAAAATGTCATGCTGGGCTGCCACACGCGAATCCGATCCTCTTTTCTGGCCTCCGGGCTGTTCTGGCCAAGTGCCAGGCGAAAAGAAGAGCAGATACGGTTAAGGGCACTTGAGATTCTTGATTTTATCGGCCTTGGTAATAAATTTAATGAATCAGCGGACAGTTTGCCGCTCGGGGAGCAGAAAATACTTGAAATCGGGCGTTCGCTGGCCACGGATCCGCAGTTGCTTTGCCTGGATGAGCCCGCCGGCGGGCTGAATGAGACTGAAAAGGAGACCGCATCTACGCTGATCCAGACCATCAAGGGCAAAGGTATAACCGTCCTATTGGTGGAACATGACATGAGAATGGTTATGAACATATCCGATGAGATAATGGTGCTGAATTACGGCGAAAAGATCGCGGAAGGGTCCCCAGAGGAAATCAGAAATAATCAAAAGGTAATCGAGGCTTATCTGGGCAGCGGTGAGGATGAATATGCTCAGGATTGAAAACCTCACCACATATTATAACAGGATTGCCGCCCTGCAAAAGGTTTCCCTGGAGGTTCCCGAAGGGAAAATCGTTTCCATCATCGGCGCGAACGGCGCTGGCAAATCCACGCTGTTAAAGGCCGTCTCTGGACTGATCCCCATTCGCGAAGGAAGCATCATTTTTAACGGCCAACCGATCAATGGGCTGCCTGCCGACAAGATTGTATCTTTGGGCATATCCCAGGTTCCCGAAGGAAGGCAGATTTTTAGCCACATGACCGTTGACGACAATATTCAGTTAGGCGCTTACCTGTACCATTCAAAACACAACCGGCAGGAAATTCGACAAACTATCGAAATGCTCTATCAGATTTTTCCGATCCTGAAACAGCGCTCCAAACAGATCGCCGGAACGCTTTCCGGCGGAGAGCAGCAGATGCTGGCCATTGCCCGAGCCTTTATGAGCAAGCCGAGATTGCTGCTTTTGGACGAGCCTTCCATGGGACTGGCCCCGCTGGTGGTGCGTGAAATACTTTCCGTCATCAAGCGGTTCAATAAGTCCGGAACGACGATTCTACTCGTAGAACAAAACGCCAGAGCTGCTCTCAATATCTCCCATTACGCGTTTGTATTGGAAACCGGCAAAATGGTTCTGGAAGGTCTGGCGATGGAGCTTCTGGGCAACCCAAGGGTGAAATCTGCTTACCTGGGTGGGTAAAGGTTTGCCGGGTATCGGCAGCCCTAACCGGCCGCATTGTCTTCCTTGGCGCATTTTCCTCTTTTTTGACCCAGCCCCGATGTAGACAGCTTTTGTTTTCATTTTTCCCGCCCCCGACTCCCAATAGGCAGTTGGCAAATGAATTTATTACCTATTGAATCTATGCTTTCTGGTCCGGTTTCAGCCGAACCTATCAGATTGGAAAAGGCATTCAGGAGCGCTTGCAGCACGACCCCACGATTCAGGGAAAAGGAATATAGAAAAAGAAGGTTAGAAAGGCCGCTGTTTCAATATATCGGTTTGAATTTGCCATTCTTATTTCATTTTGAGGTCGCTTTCCCAATTTCTTGGATGAATTTTTATGGACGTTGCGATGATCCGGAATGCGAATTCTTCTGCAGTAGGGCTTCATAAATGGGCTTGTCTTTAAAATACTCCGGAATGCTGTAGGATATGATCGAAACAATCATCAGCGGCAACAGCAAATCATAGGCTCCTGTCATTTCCAGAATCAGAATGGTTCCGGTGACGGGCGCGCGTACAATCGCCGAAAAATATCCCGCCATTCCCAAAACCCCCCAAACCGTAAAATCAAAATTGGCATACGGATAAATACCGAGCGCGATATGCCCGAAAATCGCGCCGATCAAAGCGCCTATCAGCAAAAGGGGGGCAAAGATGCCGCCGGGGGCGCCTGTACTGTAGCTGACCATGGTAAGGGTAAATCTCAGGATGAAATACATCAGGAGCTGAGGGAGCCCGAGCGTGTTTTTAAGTACGTTGTCAATGAGACCCGTTCCTGATCCCAGAGATTCGGGCAGCACCAGCCCGATCAAGCCAAAGCCGATGCCGATGCCGGAAACAATCAGCATTTTATGGAATAATGTAAAGCGCTGAGCATAAACGGATCCGCCAAGCAGGGATTTATTGAATAATAGACCCATAAAACCCAGAACAAGTCCAAGCAGGATAAAAAACGGGAACATGCCGACTTCAGGGTAACTGGACAGGGTAATATGAAAAACGGGAAGATGGCCAATGAGTAAGCGGCAAACGATGTCGGCGGTTACGCATGCGACGAATGCAGTTACCAGGACAATGTGATTGAAGCTGTGGTGTAATTCTTCCATGACAAAAAACACCCCGGCCAGGGGAGCGTTAAAGGCGGCTGCCAGGCCGGCACCGGCTCCTGCGGATATCAATATCTTGCGTTCGACCCGATTCGGGGCAAAATAATCTCCAAAAATCTTTGCTACGGCCGCGCCCATTTGAATGGTTGGCCCTTCTCTTCCCAGGGCAAATCCACTGCCGATACCGATGACACCTCCGATGAATTTAACAAACAGAATACGCCATGCCCGGAATGCAAGGAGTCCTTCCAGATACCCCTTCACGTGGGGGATTCCACTGCCGCCCGCATCCGGTACGAACTTTAAGGTAACGAACACAACGATTGCGATGGACAGAGCAAAGAGGATTGCCGGCAAGGGCCAATAATAAAATTCATGGGATCGTGAAAAGACAAGAATCGTATTGCGAAGTCTCTCGACATAGTCCAGGCTGAGACGAAAACCAACCGCGGTCAATCCTGCAATGATGCCGATGCATAGGCCTTTCAGGGACAGGATCCTTCTTCTTAGCACGATTTGACTCTGATCCGACGTCGATTCTGTACGATGATTCATCATTTTCTTTGCTTTCGGTGATTCGGCAACCCATTTCATCAATCGGAACAGTTGGTGGAACTGTTTGGCGTTGGAACTAACTCATTCCAATTGATTATTGACGCAGGTTTCAGCCGGTGTGACGGTTTTAATGAGCTTTGAAATTAGCTCTGATGTTTTTGGTTTTCGCTTTTTGGCGCAGGCAGGTGAACATGAAAAGTGGTGCCGACTCCCACGCTGCTGTCAAGGGTGATATCACCGCCCATTTTCTTGACGATTCCGTAACAAATCGATAGCCCCAGGCCCGTTCCTTTCCCCGCTGGTTTGGTGGTAAAAAAAGAGTCGAAAATGCGGTTCATCAATTCATCCGGAATCCCCTGGCCGGTATCGGCAACATCGATGATCACGTACTGGCCGTCAAGTCTGCTGGTGATTTCGATACGGCCCCCTCCGGTTCCGATGGCATCGATGGCGTTGTTGATGAGATTCAACAACACCTGCTGCATTTCTGAAGGCGATGCCGCCACCGCCGGCAGTCCCGGTTCCAAATGCATGGTCATTTTTACGTTGCCGTATTTGGCTTTCTGTTCCGAGATGCTGACGATTTCCGCAATAATATCGTTGATCAGAACTTCATGCACCCTGGAATCGGTTTTTCTGGCAAAATTGAGCAATTTGTGGGTGATTTCCTTGCATCTGCCGCCCTGAGTTTTAATCTGATTCAGCGCCCGGCGGAATTCATCCAGGTTCTGGCACTTCCCGAGGTCTTCTTCATTCAGCAAATCGCCGATCCATCCGGCTTCTTCAACCATGATGGCAATGGGATTATTGATCTCATGGGCAATACCCGAAGCCAGTTCTCCCACGGATGCCAGTTTTCCGGTTTCGATCAATTGCGCGTTCATCAGCTCCTTGCCCTGGTCGGCTTTTTTAATATACACGACCATTTTTCTGGAAAGCAGCAGCGACATGACGACGATACCGACGCCACCAATAACCAGGATAATGATGGACAGGTTTCGCGTTTGATTCAGATCTGAAAAAGCATCCGCGTCATCCTGTTGATAAACCAGGATCCATTCGTCATTTTTCAGCGGCGTTGTCAGATATATCAGATCCCTGCCCGCATAATTGACGTTGCCCACCGATATCCGCCTGTCTCCAAGGCCTTTTTCCGGGGATGTGTCCATCCCGATGTCATCGGGCGCAGCGGGCTTGCTCACCTTTGGTGCGCCATTGAAATGCTGAGAACTGATAAAATTTTTCTGAAATTCAAGGCTCAGCTTGGGTCCCATATGGGGTTCGGTCTGAAATTCCCCGTCCTTGTTGATGATGAAGGCGGAGCCGGTTTGACCGATTTTAACACTTTCCACCAGTGCGTTGAAAACCTCGAAATCGATTGTGGCCCGAAGAATCCAGTCTTTACCTTCGTGTTTCTGCTTGACCGTAATGATAAAATGGGGTTGCCGGCGAAGGCCCAGAAACACGTCGCTGATGAAATAATTCTGATGGATGGCTTTTTTGAACCATTCCGTTTGGCCAAAATCGGCGTTTTCAAGTTTGAAAGCGCCGGCGTAGGCCGCCTGAACACCCTGATCATCCACAACGCCCAGATCGACAAAAACGCCCCCGTAGGATTTTTGCAGGATGGCCAGTTTTTGATTCAGATAGGTTTCGTCTTTAATCTGGTCATTTGAAACCGAATCGGCCAGGTTCACCACATAGGCCAGTTTATCGTTTAAAAACATCGTAATGCCCTGCTGGTGCTTTTCAACCACCTCCATCAGGTGTGCGATCACTTTTTCACGATATGCATTTTCAAACCGGTATTCATTTAGGGCGCTGATCAAAAGAAGGGGAGCGAACGACACCAGAACAACAATCAGCATCATATTACGCATCAGCGCCCGGTAATAGGATTGGTTTTCCATGAACTCCCCGTTTGCTTGAGTCAGCGGATAACCATGACGTCAGCGCCGGTTTGTTTTTTCAGTTGTTCCAGATGATCTTCGACGTTTCCATTGAAAAGGGCTTTTTCGATAAAAGTGCGGGGTTCATGACCCAGCACCAGAAGGTCGGCTTTTTCCTCCTGAACCACCTGTATCAAAACATCCAGAACCAGCCCTTTTCCGAGGACTTTTCTGGGCGCAACGCCTTGGGTTTTGGCGATTTCTTCGGCAAAATCCAGGAACTGCGCACCCAGCCTGTCCAGCGATTCCTCAACCGCTCCGGAGGTGATGAAACCGCTGCCCCGTTTTAAAAAAGAGACATCCACCACATAGACGTAAATCAGTCCGGCCTGAGATTTAGCGGCCAAAACCGCGGCTTCGAGCGCCGCTTTCTGGGAATGCAGGGATCCTGTAACTCCGCATACGATCGTTATGTAACCCATATTGTCTCCCGTTATTCTGATTATGACAGATCGAAACGAATCTGTCTTCAAAGCGTCCGAGCTGAATCGTCTGTTTACATTTCCACCAGCAGCAGCCATCCCGAACACAGGATGATGGTGATGATCATCGGAATAAAGGCCGCCTTCAGATAAGCCATGAAGGAGATGGGATAGCCGGCCCGTTCAGCCATGCCCACGGTGACCACATTGGCGCTGGCTCCGATCATGGTGCCGTTTCCGCCAAGGCAGGCCCCCAGTGACAGCGCCCACCACAATACTCCGCTTTCGGCTCCGGGAATGACGGTTGTCAGATACCCGACGATCGGCAGCATGGTGGCGGTAAAGGGAATGTTGTCGATAATGGCGGATGCCAGGGCGGACACCCACAGGATCATGAGAATGGCCACCACAAGATTGCCTCGGGAAATATCCTTGACCCAACTTGCGATGATCTGAATAAGTCCGGTATCCTCGGCCCCTGCAACGACCACAAACAGCATGATGAAAAAAATCAGCGTAGGCCACTCGATTTCTTTTTCAAGCATCTCGACGATATCCACCTTGCTGATCACCATCAGTATTGCCGCTCCGATCATGGCGGCAATGCTGGGCTCCATGTGCAGCATGCCGTGAATGATGAACAGAAAGATGACTATTGCAAGGATGATTCCGCTCTGGATCAACAGGCCCTTGTTGGTGATCTTGTATTCTTCTCGAAGCTTATCGATCAGTTTCCCCACATCTCCCGCCTGGGCTCTCAGGTAGTCTTTTTTAAACCAGAACAGAAAATAGACGATGATAACCGCCAGACAAATAAAATTGATCAGTGACAAATTTCTTACAAAATCGACAAAAGATAGTTTGGCGTAAGATCCGATCATGATGTTGGGCGGATCGCCGATGAGCGTGGCCGTTCCGCCGACGTTGGAGGCGAATGCCTCGGGCAGGAGCAGTGAAACCGGGTTGATCTTTAAGGTCAGTGCGATTTCGATGGTTACCGGAATGATAAGGAGCATGGTCGTGACATTGTCCAGAAACGCCGAGACGAATGCGGTGACAAACATGAGGATTCCCGCCAGAACAAAGACATTGCCCTTGGCGATTTGATAGGATTTATAGGCCATCCACTGAAAAACGCCGGTTTTTTTCATGACCCCGACGATGACCATCATGGCCATCAAAAGAAAGATCACGTTCATGTCGATGGCGTGCATGGCGTCTTCAAACGTCAGGATGACATAATCCGGGTTGAACGAACCCGCGGTATAGGTAATGGTGAGAAGGACCGATGCGCCCAGAAAAGCCGCAAGGGTCCGGTGCATGAGCTCGAATGCAATGAGCGCATAGACGGCGAGCAGTACGAGGCTGGCGATCCAGAAAGCCGGGGTGATGACCCTGACCATGTTGAAATTGTGATGGGCCAGGAAATAACCCACGCCGTTGATATCATCTTTTTCCCGAACGATGTGTTTCAGAACAATATGGCCTGAGCTTTTAAATGTCGGCTTTTCCGCATCCATCTCCACCCTGGCCCCGGCCAGCGCGCCTTTGGGTAAGGCCAGCTCGGCTTCATATCTGCCGGATTTGGAAGTGGTCACTTCCTCCGCGATATCTATTTTTTTGCTGTTTAGAAAAAACCGAAGATTCACTTCTTTCAGGGGCTTTCCCTGATCGTTGGTAATGGTGCCGGACACCACCAGGATATCGGACGGGCCGCCGCCGGCATGCGCAGGGGTCACGGTCGCCAGACCCATGGCCATCAGCCAGGCCAGGAGCGCCCCAATAATCAATTTGGTTTTTTCCATCTGGAGCAATCCTTTCATCATTCCGAGTCAAATGAAGCTTTGTCGGATGTCGCGTGTTGATCCTGCATCAGGGAGTCCGATTTATTTGAGCCGGGGCCGTTCATATCCATGAGCGGTGAGAAGTAAGTAGCAGAAAAGAGAATTGATGGCAAGGTCATGAGGATTATATCGGGGGTTCACTCAGGCGGAATTAAATCGCTTCTTTTCTCTGAAATTCAGGGCGCCGCTTGCAGGCGTCAACAATGATGCGGATCAAATCGTCGAGATTGCAGGGTTTGGCCAGATAAGCAAATGCCCCGAATCTGACGCCTTCCCGAGCGGAAATCTCCGAACCGTAACCGGTCAGCATGATCACCGGCATTGTTGGATCCATTTTTTTAAATATTTTCAAGACCTCGATGCCATCCATATCTTCCATTTTGAGATCCAGGACTGCGCAGTCGAAGTGATGGCTGCGAAGTGTCTGAATGGCTTCCATACCGTTGGTAGCCGAGGTCACTTCAAAATTTCTTTTCGCCATTCGCTTGGAGATTACGCTGACATAGCCGGCTTCATCATCCACAAGAAGAAGCTTGAGCGGATTATCTTGTTCCGTTCCGTTGTCAGGCATTACCTTTGTTCCTCTGATGGATCGTTTTGACCCATGTGGTCAGTCTGAATGTATGCCGTCAGTTCTGAAGAGGTCATCACGATTGAGGACTTAAGTTTTGGTTTTTCAGTAGCGGCAGATGGACATGGAAAGTTGAGCCCTTCCCGAGGCTGCTGTCAACAGTGATATCGCCGCTCATTTTGTTGATGATTCCATAACAGATCGAGAGCCCCAGCCCCGTTCCCTTCCCGACCGGTTTGGTGGTAAAGAAAGGATCGAAAATGCGGTTCATCAATTCTTTCGGTATCCCCTGGCCGGTATCGGCCACATCAATTGTTACTTGCCCGCTCCCGAGCCTGCTGGTGATTGTGATGCATCCTCCCCCGGTTCCGATTGCGTCGATGGCGTTGTTGATAAGATTCAGGAGTACGTGCTGCATTTCAGAAGGCGATCCCGCGACCTTCGGAAGTTCCGGATCCAATTGAGTAACGATTTTGATGTTGCCGTCCGTTGCTCGTTGTTTCGAAGTGTCGGCGGTTTCCGAGATAATATCGTTGACTTGAATTTCACGCACCCTTGAATCGGTTTTTTTTGCAAAGAAGAGCAGTTTGTGCGTGATTTCCTTGCATCTTCCGCCCTGGGTTTTAATCTGTTGCAGCGCGCGGCGGAATTCTTCCAGGTTCTGGGGATTTGCAAGGTCTTCATCATTCAGAAGATCGCTGAGCCATCCGGCTTCTTCAACCATGATGGCAATCGGGTTGTTGATCTCATGGGCAATGCCCGATGCCAGCTCTCCTACGGATTCCAGCTTTCCGGCCTCGATCTCCTGCTCTTTTATCTTGTCCTCGGTCTGCTTTTCCACCAGAATCATTTTTGTTGCCTGGGCATTTTTGATTTTCTCGGTCAGTGTCTTCAAATCCGCCGGCTTTTCCAACAAGTCCATTGCCCCCAGCTTCATGGCTTCAACGCTTTTTTGAACGGTCGCATGGCCGGTCAGAAGAATCACCTGAAGCTCCGGCTTTTTGGCTTTCAGTTCTTTCAGCGCTTCCAATCCATCCATTCCCGGCATCTGCAGATCCAGGATAATGGCATCAAAAGATTCTGCTTCGGCCATTTGAATGGCTTCCTTGGCGGATGTCGCGGTGGATACGTCCATGCCCCTGGCCTTCATCCGTTCGGACATGACGCTTAGAAAATCCTGTTCATCGTCAACAAGAAGTACTTTTTCTGTCATAAGAATCTCCCAGGTTCTTCGGTCCGGAATAAAATGGCGGGTGAATCGGGTTGATGCCCGAAAAAATTCAACAGGCAGTCATGTCGCCAGGCAGCGTGATGAGAAGTTCCCGCCTGTCGGAGTTGAACGTTTGCGTGGCTTTCAGACGGTTGAGCAGATCCCCGGTATTGTCTGTTCCCATCGGAGCGTCGACGGGAGAGAAAACAACCGTTCCACCTTCCGGGTGCGGGCGAAGGGCCACTGTGATTTCCTTTTCCGCACCGATCCTTTCCATGATTTCCTTGAGGCAGAGCCAGATCATATTTTGAAGGTAAAACTCATGGGTTGTCACGCATACGGGGTGTGGCGGCGGTATGAAATTGAGCGCCAGGTTATTCATAGCGGCAAGCCTGGAGGTCAGTGCAAGGGTCAGCGCCAGCGTTTCTCCCAGGTCTATGCTTTTAACCGGCGCATCGGTGCTGTGGGCAAACCGGTTCATATTGCGGATGATCCCGTCTGCACGTTGAATCTGCTTGCCGATGTTGGCGGCGATCCTTTTCAACCTGGCCGGATCCAGCGGAACTCCTTTGTCCGCCATGAAAGTTAAATCTTCCAGGAGTCCGGCGTTTTCATTGATGATGGCCAGGGCATTTTTCAGTTCGTGCGAAATCGATGCGGATATGGATCCAAAACAGTGAAGGCCGCATTCACCAACGGTTTCGGCGTTCATTTATCGTCTCCTTGCTGCATCACCTCGTTCATTTTTTCAAGCAGGGATTCAATTTTTACCGGTTTAACCAGATAAAAATCTTTTCCGGCTTCAGCGGCGCCGATTTTAAAATCATCCTCGGATCCGTGTCCGGTCATGAAGATGAATTTCATTTCCGGATGCAGCGTCTGAATCCGCTTCTTCAGCTCCAGACCGCTGATTTTAGGGATTTTGACATCGAGAATGGCAAGGTCGAATGTCTCTTTTTCAACCAGTTCCAGGGCCGCCATGCTGCTGGTAACCCAACTGGCCGCAATCCCTCTGAAAGCCAGACGCTCCGCCAGTGTTGAAACCAGTTGCTCTTCATCATCAACCAGCAATACGCGCATACCCTTCTCCTTGTTTCTTTCCATAGGTTAACGGCAGAATGATCGTAAAGCGGGTTCCCCGGCCAACGGTGCTTTGAACCTGAATATCCCCGCCGATTTCCTGAACCAGCCCGTAGGTGATGGACAGTCCAAGACCGGTCCCGCCGGTCCGGCTCTTGGTGGTAAAAAAAGGCTCAAAAATACGCTTCATGTCCGAATCCGAAATGCCGCACCCATCATCCGAAATCGAAATGGAAACCGCGTCATCGCCATGCCGGGATATCTTGATTTCAAGCTTGCCGCCATCGGTCATGGCGGCAAAGGCGTTGTTGACAAGATTTAAAAAAATCTGCTGGAGCTTTCCCCGGTCGCTTTCAAAATCGGGAATATCATCGGGAAAGTCAACGGAAATGGTGATGCTTTTAAATTCAGCTTCCTTTCCCAGAAATCCCAGCACATCCCCAATAATGGATTTCAGGCTGATTTTCTGAACCTTTACCTCGATATGCCTGGCAAAGTTGAGCAGCCGCTTGGTTATGGTTCCGCACCGCTCCACGGATGAAATGATGGAATCGACCAGACCATTCAGCTTGGAATCGGGGGCGTAATCTTTTCGAAAGGTGAAAATGTCCTTGATGAGGCCTGCCTTTTCATTGATGATGGCAAGGGGATTGTTGATTTCATGGGCCACACCTGCGGCCAGGCGGCCGATGGATGCCAGTTTGTTGGCATATTCGACCTGGTGGAGGGTCATCACCCGCTTCTGGTCGGCCATGAAGATGTTGTTGACCAGATAAGTGGATACGCCGATCACAACAATAAGAATGATGACGATACTGACTGCCAGAAACCAGAATAACTGGTAGCGTGTTTTAAACCAGGGCTTCAGCAGTTCGTCTTTCTGTTTGGTGACGACCAGGATAAACGGTGTATCTGTGATATAGGCGTAACCGATGACAATTGCATTTCCTTTTGCATCACTTCCTTGATATACCCGAGTATGCGGCGAGAATTCCGGAACAGAGAGCGGAATTTTTTCCAGAACCTCGGTGCGGTATCTGGATGGCATCTGTAGTATACCCTCGTGGTTGATGATGAATGCATCCCCCTTGCCGTCAAGCTCCAGGTCCGATAAAAGCTCCCGGAAGCGATCCATGTCCAGAGATGCCCGGAGAATGAAAAAAGAGTCGTCCGGCAGCGTGTGTTTTACAGCGATGACAAAATGGGGGGTCTTGCGAAGCCCCAAAAAGACATCGCTGATATAAAGGTTTCGCTCCCGCACCTCGCGGTACCAGGCTTGGGTGCTGTAGTTTGCGCCGATGAGGGCGTGGGGCCCGACATAATTGATTTGAGTGCCGGTGCTGTCTATCACGCCCAGATCGGAAACCCCCCCCAGGCTTTTATTCAGATTTTCCAGGATTGCAGACAGTCGGTCCGCATTTTTCAGATTTTCAAAGGAATTGTCGTGAACGATGAAATTCAGGGCGAATTTTCGTTCATCCAGAAAAAAGGACAATGTCCGCCGGGTATTGGATACCAGTCTGGAAGTCCTGAGCAGTATCTCCGATTCAATGGCCTTTTGCGTGACGTTGTAGTCGATGATTGCCATGAAAACGAGCGGCATCAGGGTAACCCCTGCTGTCAGGAATGCGGCCTGTTTCCAGATTCTGCGAAAATTGAACAGGGCCCTGAAAGGGCCTGATGCGGCATCCTGATGGTCCCAGAATTTGGGTTTGATACGGATGGTTATCATGCTTTCTCTTGGCATCACTCGGGAACAAGCATTTGTTGTTTATAAGGCGCCGTTTTTTTTCTTCCGTGCCTGAATTTTTTCATTGGCTTTTTTCAGCGTGTCACTGAGGACATCGATATCAACGGGTTTTTGCAGGTAGGCAAATGCGCCCAGATTCAGGCAGGTCTGCCTGTCCGCTTCCGATCCATGCCCGGTGAGGATAATCACTTCAATTCCGGGCTGTGTTTCCTTGACCCTTCTCAGGACTTCGATGCCGTCAATTCCCGGCATTTTCAGATCCAGAATCATGACCTCGGGTTCTTCCTCATGAACCAGTTTCAGGGCCGACTCCCCGTCAAACGCCACGGCGGAGCCCATATCCCGGAGGCTCAGACGTTCGGACAGGGTTTGAACAAATTCCCGTTCGTCATCCACGAGCAAAACTTTGGAAGGCACTTCAAAATCAAACCGGCGATAAATATCGGACTGATGAAAATCTTTCCCGACGCAGGTCTCGATTGATTTTATGCCGGGAACGGCTCCTGCGATGGATTTGAGATCCTGTTCCAGCCGGCTTAGCATCAGCACATGCTTGTTGATGGTCAGGGTAACCGTCCCGTTTGTGGTGCCGACGCCCACCTGATGGCCCGCGTTGGCCAGTGCGACTTCCACCAGGGCGGAAAGGCGGAAATCGCCGATGGCTTTTTGGGATTGATCCGTGCGTTTAAGCACATCTTTTTTAAGATTGTCCAGAATCAGTTGGATGGCCGCGTCGGTGTTGGTCTTGTTCATGGGGAGAATCATGTCATAGAGGGCCGGATTCCAGGGGTCCGCTTGATTGAACAATGAATTTGTCCACACCGAACAATCCTCGTCCTGTCGGTGAATCCATTTTGCCGCTTCTTTTTCGGATATTCCCTTGGCTTTTGCAGCCAGGGCCGCTCTGAAGCCCATGTCCGCAATCAGGCAAATCCTCAGGACATGGTTGACCGCCTTGGGAATCAAATGACCGGAAAACCCGGCGATCAAAAGATTGTCTTCTGTCAGCTTTTCGGCCAGCGCCAGCTTGAGATAGGCGATAGAACGTTCTTTCTCATGCGTAAACTTGTTGAATACCGATATCCGTGAGGCAAAGGCCCGGCTTATTTTGGCAGCGTCAATTCCTGAAAGGCTTGCTGCCGCATCCGTCAGATCGGTGTCCGCGACCTTCTGATATCCGGTTTGAGCGACAAGTTCCTGAAGGACGATGTCTTCGTTGCAAAACGTACCTGGAAATATTGTAATTATTGGCATTTTAGACCCCTTATCATATGAAATGAATATATTTGTTTTATCGCGGCACTGGTGCTCAAGCCAGATTGCAGGCCGTCAGCGGACATATCTGCTCATCGCCATCCTTGTGCGTGGGATCATAAATGGCGCGAATGGCTTTTTCCATCGTGGGATACAAATGGTCCAGGCCGATTTTTGCAGCCAGGTGGGTGCGGTCGAGCACTTCCATCACCGCTTCATTGACACCGCTCAGGGAAATGTCCAGGCCCGCGCTGCGGATTCGGTCTATCAGCAAGGACAGCGTTTCTTCTCCGGAGGCATCAATGTCGTTGATGCCGTTTGAGACGATTAAAATGTGTTTCAGAGATTCCTTGCTCAGCATCAGTTCGGTAATCTGATCATCCAGATAACTGGAATTGGCAAAAAACAGGGGGCCGTCAAAGCGGATCAGGGAAACATATTTGCATTCGTTCAGGCCATGGGTCGTCACGCACCGGAGCGCGTCATCTTCGTCTCTGGCAAGAGATGCAACATTCGGACGCATGCTCTTGTAGAGAAACATCATCAGGGAGAGGGTCACCCCCACCATGATGCCTTTATCCAGGTGCGGCGCAAACCACAGGGTGCAGACAAAGGAGATGATGGAAATGGCCCCGTCATATTTTTGCGCTTTCCAGGCATGGACGAAACCGGAGATGTTGATCAGGCCGATGACCGCCATCATGATGACGGCGGCCAGAACTGATTGCGGCAGATGATAGAGCAGGGGGGTGAAAAACAGCAGGGCGATCACGACCGCAATGCTGGTAAAAACACTGGAAAAACCGGACACGGCGCCAGCCTGAAGGTTTACGGCGGATCTGGAGAACGAACCCGATGTCGGGTAGCTTTTGCCGATTGCCCCCAGGATATTTGCCAGCCCCTGACCGATGAGCTCCTGATTGGGGTCCAGTCGCTGACCGGTTTTTCCGGCCATGGCCTTTGCAATGGAAATGGCCTCCATGAATCCCAGAAGGGAAATGATGGCGGCATAGGGGAAAAGCTGGGTGATGATATTCAGCCGGATTTGCGGAATGGTAAACGCAGGCAGCCCTTTGGGGACGACACCGACGACTTCGCCGCCGCCGATCATTCGGATGCTGTCCGGTTTCAGCGGCCTGTTTCCCAGACGGATCCGCCAGATGCGGCCATCGATTTTTGCATCCTGCGGAATATTGTCCTTTGGAAAAAAATTCAGTGCCCCGTCTGCTTGCTGAACGCCGACAAATAAGAAATTGCGGATTTCTTCCCGATAAATCTGCGCATCGTAGTTGATCAGCTCGCTTTTGGTGGAAAGCATTTTATCCTGGTGTTCGGCTTCCAGGGTGGCCAGTAGGTCGTGCCTTTTTTTGGCGTCCTCGATTTGCTTGTTGACCTCAGTCCGCTTTTCAGCGATGGGGGCCAGGGAATTGACGGCGGAATTGAATTTATCCACCATTTCAAGGGCTCTTTTGGAGTTGACGGCCGTGATATTTGCGGTGATATCGTGTTCGAAATTCACGGCCCATGAAAGGACCGTGGTGATGACAACCGCCACCAGAACATTGGGAATTCTGGGCGCCATGCGTTTGAGTCCGTACATGACGGCAAATGCCAGCAGCCCCATGGCCAGGGTGGGCCAGTGGGTATAATGCATGGCTGCCTGTACCACGTTGATGATGGTTTCATAGTGATGGGGGGCATTGTCGACGTTGACGCCGAACATTTTTGAAAGCTGAGATGTTGCGATAATGATGGCCGCAGCGTTGGTAAAGCCGTTGACCACTGGATGGGAGAGAAAATTGACCACCAGGCCCAGCCTGAGAACACCGAGGCTGAACTGAAAAATGCCGACCATCAGCGACAGCAAAATGGCGTAGACGATGTAACCTTCACTGCCGGCGGCGGCCAGCGGCGCCAGGGACGCGGAAGTCATCAGGGAGACCACCGCAACCGGTCCGGTGGCAAGCTGACGGCTGGAACCAAACAGAGATGCGATCATGGGCGGGAGAAATGAAGCGTACAGTCCGTAATAAGGCGGCAGACCGGCAAGCTGCGCATAAGCCATGGATTGAGGGATCAAAACGAGCGCCACTGTCAGACCGGCAAGACCATCGGTTCTGAGGTCTGAAACCGTATAGTTTTTAAACCAGATCAAAAACGGAAAAAATCGTTTAAGCATGCATTCCACCTATACTGTAACGGGTTTATTCTCCAGCATCCTCCTGCAGGATGCCGTCAGTTCATCAAAAAGAGTGCCGGCGTCATAAAGGTTGTACAGCTTGAAACGCACCAGTCCGTCCACCATCGTAAATACAATCAAGGCGGTTTTTCTGGCAGGCATCGGGCCGATGGAGCCATCTGCCTGACCGGCCAGAACGGCCTGTTCGAAAATATCCACAAAACAGTTGTAAATGGATTCCAGGTGATCCCTGCAAACCGGATTTACTTCGGCAAGTTCAAAAGGATATCGTCTGTGAAGCAGCAAAAAGAGGTCTTCCTTTAATTCGGACAAATAGAGATAAAAGGATATCGCGCCTTCCATCATTTCGATGCCGGTTTTAAATTTTCTGTTCTCGGTAAAACGGGTGAATTCAGAGAGAATGTCTTCTTTTGCTGTTTTTAATATTTCGAGAAAAATATCCTGTTTCGTTTTGAAATGGTAAAATATCGTGCCTTCCGCAGCTCCCGTGGTTTTTGACAGTTCAGCCATGGAAGTATCCTTGAAGCCTTTTTTTGCGAATAACTGCATGGCTACTTGAAGAATGATCTCTTTTTTTTTCATCCGCAGATTCCTATATTTTGTACTGAGTACTCAGTCGGTTTTTTCGAATATCGCAATGAAGCATCGGTGTCAACTTAAAAAATGATTTTCAGGAGAAAGCATCGGTTTCAAATGCCGGTTGCCGTTTTTAGTCCATTAACTTGTGAATATTGTTCATATTGTGTAATTAATTTTTTTCTTGACTTATGGTCATATCCTGCCTATTAATCAAATTATAGTTACAATGTGATTAAAATGTGATGGTTGTCTGCTGTCGCGTCGTTTACTCATGGCATCCTATGCGCCCGATATAACAGAAAGGGGTCAATTATATGAAATTAAAACAAATATCCATTTCCATAGAAAACTCTCCGGGCAGGCTTTATGAAATCACCCGCGCCCTGGGAGATGCGGGAATCAATCTGCGGGCACTGAATCTTGTGGACAGCGGTGATTTCGGCATGCTCCGGCTGCTGGTCTCCGATCTTGCCAGAACCCGCCGAATCATGATGGAAAACCACATGCCGGCAAGGGTGGACGATGTGGTGGCGGTTGAGATCGCGGACAAGCCCGGCAGGCTGTCCGAGGTGCTAAAACCCCTCATGGATGCCAGAATCAACGTCATGTACATGTATGCGTTTATCGGCATGTCATCAAACAACGCCGTCATGATTTTCCGCTTCAGCGACAATGACAGGGCCATCGAAATCCTTCTGGCCAGCGGGATCAGGCTGCTGGATGCCAAGGCCTTCGGCATCCTGGAAACCGAGAGCTGACTTGTTGATATCAAAGGGGAGGATTTTTTATGGATGAGAAACCGGCATTTCGCCCGAAAACCTTTGCGGTGATCGGGGCAGGTCCTGTAGGATGTATCGTGGCGGCTTTTCTTGCCAAGGGCGGTTATGAGGTTACCCTGTGTGACGTCATTCCCGCGTTGATTGAGCCCGCAATAAGTCCCGGAATTCTGATAGAGGGCGCGGAAAACCTTCAGCGGTCCGTGACCCGGGTCTGCACGCAGATCGATGAACTGGCGGATCACATGCCGGATGTCATCTTCATCACGGTCAAGGCCAATGTGCTTCCCCTGATTTCTTCGGCCATCGAGGGGTTTTACCGGGAAGGCCTCTACATCATCAGTTGGCAGAACGGCATTGATACGGAACTTGAAATCGCCAAGGTCCTGGGCCGGAAACCGGTCATGCGGGCCGTTGTCAATTACGGGTGCGGCCTGGTCAAGCCGGGTCACGTCAAAATGCCGTTTCACCATCCGCCGCATTATTTGCAGGAATTGGATCCGGACTCAAGACCTGCGGCCATCGCCATTGCAGAGGCCTTGAGCACCACAGGACTTCTGACCCGGCATACCGACAGCATCGTTTCGATGGTCTGGCGAAAAGGAATCCTGAACGCCTGCATGAACCCGGTCTGCGCGGTGACCGGCCTGACAATGGCGCAGGCCATGGGGGATCCCATCGTGTTTCAGATCGTGGATGCACTTATAAAGGAATGCGTCAAGGTGGCAAGGGCCAATGAAATCGATCTTGGCTGGGATTTTTATCCGGGCGCCGTCGAATACATGCGAAAGGCAGGCGATCATAAGCCTTCGATGCTGATGGACATTGAAAACAGGCGCCGCACCGAGATCGATTACATGAACGGCAAATTTATTGAATACGGGGTCCAGGCCGGCATTGAAACGCCATACAACATCATGATCCGCTCCTTGGTCAAGGCCATCGAATCCAAAAAGTAGCAAAAGGATGGATTCAATCAAATGAAGGATCCCCAGATAGTATATGCCGGAATCGATGTGGGCGCATCGCGAACCAAAGTTGTCATTCTGGATTGCAATCGACAGATCATCGGCAGGGCCGTGGTCAAATCCGGCACGGATTTCGAGGCGGCCTCCCACCAGTGCCTGATACAGGCGCTGGATATGGCAGGCCGCGCGCCGGGGCAGATTGCAAAAGCCATGACCACCGGATACGGCAGAAAAAATGTGGCCATTTCCCAGGATTCCAAAACCGAAATCAGTTGCCATGCCAGGGGGTGTTTTCATTATTTCCCCCGGCCCATATCGATCATCGATATCGGTGGGCAGGACAACAAGATCATCAAACTGGATGCATCCGGAAAACGCATCAGTTTCAAGATGAACCGAAAATGCGCCGCCGGCACCGGGGCGTTCCTGGAGGAGATGTCCACGCGTCTGGACATCCCTCTGGAAAACCTGGACGGCCTTGCCCGCCAGTCCCTGGACATGGTGGAGCTGGGCAGTTTCTGCACGGTTTTTTCGGCAACCGAGGTGCTTGAAAAGATCCGTCAGGGGAAAAAGGTTCCGGACATCGTAAAAGGCCTGTTTTTTTCGGTCATCAAACGGGTCATGGAGATGGACTCTTTGTCCGAGCACGTGGTGATGACCGGAGGGGTCGTTGCGCACAATGCTTATCTGGTTCAGATGACCGAGGAGATGATCGGCAGGCCCATTCTGGTTCCGGAATATCCCCAGCTTACCGGCGCGCTGGGTGCAGCCTTGTACGCGATGGAGAACAGTCAAGGGTGATTTG
>JBBIPX010000049.1:10964-22983 GCA_037442625.1 Desulfobacteraceae bacterium | reverse complement strand
TTTTCACACACGGTAATGCCGCAGGCTTTCATGGCGGCGATTTTCCCCTGGCCCGTGCCGCTGCTGCCGCTGATGATGGCACCGGCGTGCCCCATTCTCCGGCCCGGGGGCGCGGTGAGTCCGGCGATAAAACCGATCACGGGTTTGGTGACATGTTTTTGAATGAACGACGCCGCCTCTTCTTCCGCGGTGCCGCCGATTTCACCGACCATGACGATTCCGGTAGTGTCGGCGTCTTTCTGGAAAGCATCCAGGCAGTCAATGAAATTGGTGCCGTTGACCGGGTCTCCCCCGATGCCGATACAGGTCGTCTGGCCGATTCCCTGACGGGTCAGTTGATGCACCACTTCATAGGTCAGGGTTCCGGAGCGGGAAACCACGCCGATGGGCCCTCCGGGCTGGTGAATCACCCCCGGCATGATGCCGATTTTGCACTCGCCCGGCGTAATGATGCCCGGACAGTTGGGGCCGATGAGGCGGCAGGATTTTCCGGCGAGAAAATTTTTGACCCGCATCATGTCCATGACCGGAATGCCTTCGGTGATTGCGACAATCATCTCAACGCCCGCGTCGGCGGCTTCCATGATGGCGTCGGCCGCAAAAGGCGGCGGCACGAAGATCATGCTGCAGCTAGCGCCGGTTGCCTTGACTGCATCCTTGACCGTATGAAACACGGGAATATCATCCATTTTCTGTCCGGCTTTTCCCGGCGTCACCCCGGCCACGACTTTTGTGCCATAGGCCACGCACTGCCGGGTGTGAAACTGCCCTTCCTTGCCGGTGATTCCCTGAACCAGAAGCCGGGTATTTTTATTGACAAATATGCTCACGGTGCTCCCTCCTAACCCTTCACAATGGCGGCCACTTTCTGGGCTGCATCTTTTAGATCCACTGCGGTCGTCAAATTCAGACCCGATTCACTCAATATGCGCCGGCCTTCCTCCACATTGGTGCCTTCCATGCGGACGACAACCGGAACCGTGATGCCGGTTTTCCGGGCTGCCTGAACCACGCCTTCGGCCAGAATATCGCAGCGAAGGATGCCGCCGAAGATATTGATGAGAATGCCCTTGACGTTTTTATCGCTCAGGATGATCCGAAACCCGTTTTCAACCATTTCGGCATTGGCTCCGCCCCCGACATCCAGAAAATTGGCGGGACTCGCCCCGGCCTGCTTGATGATATCCATCGTTGCCATGGCAAGGCCAGCCCCGTTAACCATATTGCCGACGTTGCCGTCCAGGGCGATATAATTGAGATTGTATTTGGAAGCGTCGATTTCGAGCGGATTTTCCTCGTCCAGATCCCGGTATTCCAGAATGTCCTTATGGCGGAACAAGGCGCTGTCATCGAAATTGACTTTTCCGTCCAGGGCGATCACGGTCTTTTCCGCAGTAATGACCAGGGGGTTGATTTCAACCAGCGAGCAGTCGTAGCCGACAAACAGGGCATACAGACGGCTTAAGAGGGCCGTGAAAGGCTTGATGGTTTCCGGCGCCAGGTTGAGTCCATAGGCGACTTCCCGGCAGTGATAGGCCTGGATGCCGGCCAGCGGGTTGATATAGACCTTGATTATTTTTTCCGGTGTTTTTTCCGCAACCGCTTCAATGTCCATGCCGCCGGCTTCGCTGGCGATAATGACGATTGTTGCTGTGGCCCGGTCCGGAATGATGCTTAAGTAAAGCTCCTTCAGGATATTGAGGCCCTGCTCGACCAGGACCTTTTTCACCAGCCTGCCTTCCGGGCCGGTCTGGTGGGTGACAAGGTTCATGCCGAGAATCTGTCCGGCGATGGTTGCAACCTCATCCCGGGAGCCGGCCAGTTTGACCCCGCCGCCTTTTCCCCTGCCGCCGGCATGGATCTGGGCCTTGACGACTACCGGATATCCGCCGAGTTTTTCGGCGACAGCCTGGGCTTCCCGGACGTTGAACGCCACGCCGCCCTCGGGTATGGGAATGCTGTATTTTTTAAAAAGCGCCTTGGCCTGATACTCATGAATCTTCATCAGTACTGCCTCCTCCTAAAAAAACGGGGCTGGAATAAAACCCAGCCCCTGGTTATATCGATCTTCTGTAACCCCTATCTATCCGATGACACAAAGGACTGCGCCCTTGGGAACCGAGTCGCTGCTTTTGAAATTAATGGCCTTGATGGTGCCGTCCACGGGAGCGGCCAGGGCGTTTTCCATTTTCATGGCCTCCAGGATCACCACGGTTTCGCCTTTGCTGACCGCATCGCCGACATTCTTTTCAAACCGGACGATCATGCCCGGCATGGGCGCATTGATGGGCGTTCCGTCCACCGGAGCCTCGGCGGGTGCTGCGGCCGCGGGTTTTGCCGGGGCTGCGGGTGCTGCCGCCGGTTTGGCTGCTGCGGGCGCCGGAGCCGCGGCTGCAACCGGTCTGGCAGGCTGGATGTAGCTGACGACCGGAGCCCCGCCGATTTCCTCGACGCCGACCTCAAAATACGTGTCATCCACAAACACGTTGAATTTTCGCAAAGCATCGCCTTTGGCAGGGGCTTCTTTTTCGATTTTTTCAACCAGTTTTCCGGCAACCGCCTTCTGGATCAGCTCCAGCCGGGCCTTGGCCTGCTCAAGCGTGATGGGTTTGACATCATCGGGTACCGGTTCCTTGCCGTATTTCCATTGCAGGAAACGTTTGCCCGTGACCGGATACAGGGCGTAAATCAGCTCATCATCCAGATCCATGGCCAGTCCCTTGACGTCTTCCTGGGCTTTTTTAAGTTCCGGTTCGATGACCTCTGCCGGTCTGCAGGTAATGGGCTTTTCGCCCCTGGCATACCCTTTCAGGGCTTTTTTCTGGACTTCCGCATTGATTGGCACCGCGGTTTTTCCGTAAAGCCCGTAGCAAAGATCCTTGACCTGGCCGGTGATCATTTTATAGCGCTCGTTTCCATCGTCAAAGAGCACGTTGTTCACAGTCTGAATCCCGACGATCTGGCTGGTGGGCGTAACCAGCGGAATCTGGCCCAGATCTTTACGCACCCGCGGAAGCTCGGCGTAGACCTGATCGATCTTGTCCAGTGCATCCATTTCCCGGAGCTGGTTCACGAGATTGGAGAGCATGCCGCCCGGGGTCTGGTGCAGCAGCACGTTGATGTCGATGATCGACAGCTTGGTGTCATCCAGGAGCTGACGGTATTTGGGGCAGATTTCCTTTTCCAGGATTTCGTTGACGGCGGCAAGGGCCTTGATGTCGAATCCCGTGTCCCGGTTGGTTCCCAGCAGCGTCATGACCAGGGGCTCAATGGCCGGGTGGGATGTCCGGTAGGCATAGGGCGACATGCAGGTATCGATGATGTCGGCACCTGCTTCAATGGCCTTTAGATGCGACATGGACGACATGCCGGACGTGAAATGGCTGTGCAGGTTGATCGGAATTTTTACGGCCTTTTTCAGGGCCTTGATAATCTCGTAGGCGTCGTAAGGGGCGATCAGGCCCGCCATGTCTTTCAGGCAGATGCTGTCCGCACCCATGGCCTCAAGGGCTTTTCCCTTCTTGACATAATAGTTCAGGTTGTAGACTTCGCCGCCCAGCCGGGGTTCGGTCATGGTGTAGCAGATGCAGCCCTGAAAATGCTTGCCGCAGGATTTGATGACCGGAACGACGGTTTCAAAGTTCCGGTAATCGTTCAGCGCATCAAATGTCCGGAAAACATCCATGCCGTTTGCGGCGGCGCGTTCCACAAAGGCGCGGGCCACATCGTCGGCGTAATTGCGGTAGCCGACCAGGTTCTGAGCTCTTAAAAGCATGGAAAACGGGGTTTTCTTGATATATCGCTTCAGGGTCCGGAGGCGCTCCCAGGGGTCTTCGTTCAAAAACCGGTGCATGGTGTCAAAGGTCGCCCCGCCCCAGGTTTCCAGAGCCCAGAAACCGATCTCGTCCATCATCTCGGCCACGGGAATCATGTCCTCTGTTCTGCCCCGTGTGGCAAACAGCGACTGGTGGCCATCGCGAAGCGTCAGATCCATTATCTTGACCGGATTCTTGGCTTTGGGTCTGTCCTTGGCGTAATTCATAGTCGTCAGTTTTACTTGATCATGGTCACTCATGTTAAGAATCTCCTCATCATCAATATATTTATTAAAATCGGTTCGAAAAAATTCATGGTCAGGCCGAAAGCCTTTTTATCGCAGTTTGGATCCCTGAAATGTTCGAAGCTGCATCAGATTCCGCATGTTCATCACATCCTGCCTGCCGCTGATGCCCCACATTTTTACCGGGGATGCGGCGGTGTGAGACGGGGCGGCACCGGGTTCCGCCTCGGCCGGGGACATGGCGGCCGCATCTTCCTGCGCGCGGATATAGCCGAGAACCGCGGAAATGGCCGCTGCCATTTTTTGGGACTGCTGGGTACTTGCTTTCATCACTCCCCCCTTATACCGGTATGTTGCCGTGTTTTTTCGGCGGCCGGGTTTCCCGCTTGCTGCACATGACCTCAAGGGCGTCAATGAGCCGGGGCCGGGTTTCACTGGGGACGATCACAGCATCGATATAGCCCCTGGCAGCCGCGCAGTAGGGGTTGGAGAACAGATCGTCATATTCCTGGATTTTCTCCTGGCGTTTGGCTTTCGGATCCGCGGCTGTGGTGATTTCCTTCCGATGAATGATATTGGCGGCGCCAGCGGCGCCCATGACTGCAATCTGGGCGGTGGGCCACGCAAAGGCCATGTCCGCTCCCAGATCCTTGGAGCACATGGCCAGATACGATCCGCCGTAATCCTTGCGGGTAACCAGAAGCAGCTTGGGTACGGTGGCTTCCGAATAGCACCAGAGCAGCTTTGCGCCGTGGCGGATGATGCCGCCCCATTCCTGATGACTTCCGGGCAGATACCCCGGCACATCGGCAATGGTCAGGATGGGGATATTGAAGGCATCGCAGAAGCGGATAAAGCGGGTGGCCTTGTCGGATGCGTTGATGTCGAGGCAGCCTGCCATGACGTTGGGCTGGTTGGCGATGATGCCGAGGCTTCTGCCGTTCAGTCTGGCAAACCCGATGAGGATGTTGGGCGCGAAAAATTCATGGGGTTCAAAGAAAACGCCGTTGTCCACGATGGATGCAATCACCGCCTTCATGTCGTAAGACTGGTTGGGGCTGTCCGGGATGATGGCATCCAGGGACGGATCCACGCGGCGGGGGTCATCGCCCGTCGGCACGATGGGCGGATCCTCCATGTTGTTCGAGGGCAGATACGAGAGAAGCACCTTGATTTTATCGACGGCGTCCCGATCGCTTTCACAGGCAAAGTGGGAGACGCCGCTTTTTTCGTTGTGGGCCATGGCGCCGCCCAGATCTTCAAAGCTGATTTCCTCACCGGTAACGGATTTGATGACTTCAGGACCCGTAATGAACATGTAGCTGGAGTTTTTCACCATGAAAATCCAGTCGGTCATGGCCGGAGAATACACGGCGCCGCCCGCGGTCGTTCCCATGATGGCGGAGATCTGGGGAATCACACCCGAGGCCAGAGCATTGCGGTAGAATATCTGGCCGAATCCCGAAAGCGCATCCACGCCTTCCTGGATCCTGGCCCCGCCCGAATCATTGATCCCGACAAAGGGCACACCGGCCTTCACGGCCAGATCCATGACCTTGCAGATTTTCTTGGCATGCATTTCTCCGAGGCTTCCGCCGCGGGCCGTAAAATCCTGGGAAAATGCGAAAACCGGGCGGCCCTCCACCATGCCGTGGCCCGTGATCACGCCGTCGCTGGGAATATCGATCTTTTCCATGCCGAAATTGGTGCACCGGTGCGATACGAACATGTCGATTTCCCGGAATGTGCCGGCATCAAAGAGCAGGTCCAGCCGCTCCCTTGCGGTCAGCTTGCCTTTTTCCCGCTCCTTGGCGATGGCTTTTTCACCGCCCATTTTCAGGATCTTTTTTTCCCGCTGCTTCAGATCCTTGATTTTGTCGTCCACAATACCCATTGTTGTATCCTTTCTTATCTCATATTGGATGGCTTGATCATCAATCCATCGACTGCGTTGCACATCAGCCCCCGTCATCAACGGTCATCGCCGCAAAATAAAATGAAACTTTTCCGAAAAAGTAGCTATGAAGTAGCCAAGTGCATTACGATTTGTCAAGCAAAAAAAGCAATTGACAGGCCGCCGCTGTCGGCGAGAGCCTCCCGTTCTCCACCTGCCGCGCAAGTTGGGGCAGGCGAACACGGACTTCCGGATGCTGGTGAAACCGGTCTTTGAGCCCCTCTTCCACCAGCGACCACATCCAGGCCAGAGACTGGGACCTGCGGTTTTTTTCCATCTCGCAGCTTTCCGCCAGGATATCCCGGTGCTTCAGGACAACCGCCCAGATTTCCGCAATACCGGTCATCTCCCGGGCGCTGCAGGTCAAAACCGGCGGCGACCAGTTGGGAGAGGCCGGCCTTAACAGATGCAGCGCCGTTACATAGTCTTTTTGCGCCCTTTCGGCTTTTTCAATGTTATCCCCGTCGGCCTTGTTGATGGCAATGGCGTCGGCAAGCTCCAGAACCCCTTTCTTGATTCCCTGAAGCTCGTCTCCGGCCCCTGCCAGCATCAGGACCAGAAAAAAATCCACCATCGAGGACACGGTGATTTCAGACTGGCCGACCCCGACGGTTTCAACAATGATCACGTCAAAACCGGCCGCCTCGCAAACCAGCATGGTTTCCCGGGTTTTCCGGGCAACCCCGCCCAGGGTTCCCCCGGACGGCGACGGCCGGATAAATGCCCGGCTGTCCGCGGAAAGCTGCTCCATCCGGGTTTTATCGGCCAGAATGCTCCCGCCGCTTCGGGTGCTGCTGGGATCCACGGCCAGAACCGCCACGCGATGGCCTTTTCCCACCAGCAGCATTCCCAGGCTTTCAATAAAAGAGCTTTTCCCGACCCCCGGAACGCCCGTGATCCCCAGGCGCACCGCCTTCCCGGTATAAGGCAGGAGCCTGTCCAGAATCGCCTGGGCCAAAACCTGATGACTTGAAAGCGCGCTTTCGACCAGGGTGATGGTTTTGGCCAGAATCCGGCGGTTCCCGTTCAGAAGACCGTTGATGCTATCTTCTATCTCAACGCTCAATGTTATTTTTTCTCCAGAACATTCAGCGTCTGATTGGCGGAATCCGTAATGGAGGTTCCCGGACCGAACACGCCGACCGCACCGGCTGCAAACAAAAAGTCATAATCCGCGGGCGGAATGACCCCGCCGACCACAACCTTGATATCCTCACCGCCGCCCGCCGCAAGCGCTGCAATGAGCTGGGGAACCAGGGTCTTGTGCCCGGCGGCAAGACTTGAGACGCCGACCATGTGGACATCGTTTTCAATGGCCATTTTGGCGGCTTCCTCGGGGGTCTGGAACATGGGGCTGATATCCACGTCAAAGCCGATATCCGCATAGGCCGTCGCAACCACCTTGACCCCTCGGTCATGGCCGTCCTGGCCCATTTTGGTCAGCAGGATGCGGGGCCTGCGGCCTTCTTTTTCGGCAAAATCCCGGCAGCGTTTCCGGAGGGAATCGATCACGCTGTTGTCCCCGTATTCCGAAGCATAAACACCGGAAATACACTGGGTGGTCGCCACAAACCGGCCGAATACTTTTTCCATGGCATCCGACACCTCTCCGACGGTGGCTCTTGCCCGAATCGCCGCGATGCTGGCTTCCAGAAGGTTGCCGTCCCCTTCCGCACAGCGGGTGATGTGGTCCAGGGCCTGCTGGACCGCCGCCGCATTTCGTTTGGCCTTTAGCTCCTTGAGGCGCGCCACCTGCTCGATACGAACCGCATCCGTAACTTCCCGGACATCATCCAGGGGCTCTTCCTTGATCTTGTATTTGTTCACGCCGACGATCACATCCAGTCCCTGATCGATCCTGGCCTGCTTTCTGGCAGCCGATTCTTCGATGCGAAGCTTGGGCATGCCGGTTTCAATGGCTTTGGCCATGCCGCCCAGGGCCTGAATTTCGGAGATGATCTTGCGGGCTTCGGTGATAATCCCGTCGGTCAGGGCTTCCACATAATAGGAGCCGCCCAGCGGGTCCACGACATGGCAGATCTGGGATTCCTCCTGGACAATGATCTGGGTATTTCTGGCGATCCTGGCCGAAAAATTGGTGGGCAGACCCACGGCCTCGTCGAATGAATTGGTGTGCAGGGACTGGGTTCCGCCAAGGGCCGCGGACATGCACTCCAGGGTGGTTCGGATGATGTTGTTGTAAGGATCCTGCTGCGTCAGGCTCCATCCCGAGGTCTGGCAATGGGTCCTCAGCATGAGGGACTGGACGTTTTTGGGACCGAACGGCTTGATCAGCTCATGCCACAGAAATCTGGCTGCCCGCAGCATGGCGACTTCCATGAAAAAATTCATGCCGATGCCGAAGAAAAAGGACAATCGCGGAGCGAAAGTATCGATGTCCATCCCGGTTGCAAGCGCGGCCTTGACGTATTCCAGCCCGTCCGCCAGGGTAAAGGCGGTCTGAAGCACCGAGTTGGCCCCGGCCTCCATCATGTGATAACCGCTGATGCTGACGGTATTGTACTTGGGCATGTGCTTGGAGCAGTATCCGATAATATCCGATACGATCCGCATGGAAGGCGCGGGCGGATAGATATAGGTGTTTCGGGTCAGATACTCTTTTAAAATGTCGTTCTGGATGGTGCCGGTCAGTTTTTCCCGGGGCACGCCCTGCTCTTCGGCAGCAACGATATAACCGGCAAGGACCGGCAGCACCGCGCCGTTCATGGTCATGGATACGGACATCTCGTCCAGGGGGATCCGGTCAAAGAGAATTTTCATGTCTTCGACGGAATCCACGGCGACCCCGGCCTTTCCGATATCACCGACAACCCGGGGATGATCCGAGTCGTATCCCCGGTGGGTGGCCAGATCAAACGCCACGGAAAGCCCTTTTTGTCCGGCCGCCAGGTTTTTCCGGTAGAATTCATTGGATTCCCTGGCGGTTGAAAACCCTGCATACTGGCGAATGGTCCAGGGTCTTCCGGCGTACATGGTGGCCATGGGACCCCGGACAAAGGGGGCAAGACCCGGAAGGGTATTGACGTGCGCCATTCCCTCAAGGTCTTCGGCCGTGTAAAGCGGTTTGACCCGAATCCCCTCCGGAGTCATCCAGTCCAGGGTCTCCGGCGATTTCCCCTTAAGCAGTTTTGTGGCAAGTTCCGTCCATTTTTGTTTTTGCGGATGATCCGGCATAGTGCACTCCTTATAATGATAAAAATATTCGCTCGCAGTTTTGATGAGTTCCTGAAAGTTTCGACCATCGCCACTCCGGTGAAAGCCGGAGTCCGGAGCCATTTAGAAATACTGGAATCCGGCTTTCGTCGGAATGACGGGATGAGCCGATTCCTGACTTGCTTGTTATTTATTTCTTATTGGTCTCTCTGGCACAGCTCCACAAGAATGCCGCTGGTGGCCTTGGGGTGGAGAAAGGCGATCTTGGCGCCGCCCGCGCCGATTCTGGGCTTTTCGTCTATCAGCTTGATGCCCTTGGCTTTCAATTCTTCCAGCGCTTCTTCAATATTTTCGACACGGAAGGCGACATGCTGAATGCCCTCTCCCCGTTTTTCAAGATATTTGGCAATGGGGCCGTCCGGCGATGTGGATTCCAGAAGTTCGACCTCGCTTTCTCCGACCGGAAAAAACGCCGTGGTCACTTTCTGTTCCTGAACCGTTTCCGCACCGGCGAAGGAAAGACCCAAGACGTCTGTCCAGAAATTTTTTCTTTCATCAATACTGCTGACGGCAATTCCGAGGTGGTCAATTTTTAGAATTTTCATGAGTTACTCCCTGGCAGTCAAAGGTTACTTGTTTTTGTCATGCTCGGCATCCGGCACCCTGCCGCATCCCATAGCCGGCGGATCGTTTCAATCGCGTCAAGAAAGCATGCGTGCGGGCCGCCGTCACGGAGCGGTAATTGCCCGCCATACCATTTCAAACAGCACATTGGCCTGTGCAATCAGACTTTCCTTCTGGCCTCGCGAAACCCACATGAAAAAAGTCCGCTGCACAAAACCCATCATGAAATCCAGCAGCACGCCGGCGCGAACGTGGGGATTCAAAATTCCTTCCTTCTGGCCCTGGCTCAAGACCTCAAGGAAAAGGTTCATCATTTTCTTTTGCTGAAAGGTTTTATCCACCATCCATGTTTTCATGGGCAGGGTCATGAACAGAATCTTGGCCAGGCTTTGATTTTTTTCATAATAATCGAGCTGAAGCCAGAAAACCTTTCTGAGTTTTTCCTTCAAATCCTCGATGCCCTGAAGGTGATCAATGATCCGGTCCGTCAGCTTCCCCAGCCACACATCCACAACGGCAAACACCAGCCCTTCCTTGCTGCCGTAATAACCGTAAATGGTGCTGAAGCTCACCCCTGCTTTTTTGGCAACCGTGCGGATATTGGCCTGATGAAAATCGGATTCGGAAAAAATCTCCAGCACCGCCGCCTCCAGCCGTTTCTGGATTTCAGGCTTAAAAACCTTGTTACCGTCTAAAGCAATCTTGTCATCGTTAGCCAAAATCATTCCATTCAATGCATTGATATAACTGTAAACAAATGATTTGTATCGCGCTTTTGACCTTGTGATCGCAGTGATAAAAAATAACGTTCTGTTGTTTTATTATTTATAACATATTGATATAACTTAATATAAAAACGATAAAACCGAACAATGGCGCATAAATTCGAAACATCGTTACTATTTTGATATATGAATGGATTTATTCTGTCAAGAAGAAAAAAACAGATCGAATTCTGAAGCCGGAAAGATTGAAGACTGAAAACCACTATGGAATGATTGCGGCAGGCGGATATGGCCTTCAGCCTTCGTTTTTCAGCTTGCCTTGAAATGATCCATTACCCGCTTGAAGCCGGGCAATGACTTGATAATGGTATCATCCGGTACGCAGAATGCGATTCTGAAATGCCCTGGACCTCCGAAACCGCTTCCGGGGACCACGAGGATCAGCTCCTTTTGCAGGGCCTTCACGAATTCCACATCATCGGCAATGGGCGTGCGCGGGAAAAGATAAAATGTTCCGGGGGGGGTTACAAAATCATAGCCGCTTTCAGAAAGACCCTTGCACAAAAGATCCCGTTTTCTGGCATACGCGGAAATATCCACGCTTAGCCCCTGCATCCTTGCAATCGCACGCTGCATGAGGGCCGGAGCATTGACAAAGCCAAGTATCCGGTTGGTCAGTGCCATGGCGCCCAGAAGCTGATCCTTGTGAGTGGCTGCGGGGTTTACGGCAATAAATCCGATCCGCTCCCCGGGAATCGAGATATCCTTTGAATAGGAAGTGGTCATGATGCTTTCGGCATAACTGTCAAACACACCGGGGACCGTGACCCCGTCATAGACGACTTTTCGGTAAGGTTCATCCGCCATCACGTAAATGGTTCGGCCAAAGGCCTTTCCCTTTTGCGCCAGAACGTTTCCCAGCGCCGCCAGGCTCTCCTTGGAATAGATCTGTCCGGTCGGATTGTTGGGGGAATTGATCAGAACCGCCTTGGTCTTCGGGGTAACGGCATTTGAAATGGCCTCGATATCCAGGGTAAAATCCGGGCGGGTCGGCACTGTTTTCAATACGCCGCCATGATTGCCGACATAGAACCCATATTCCACAAAATGGGGGGTCGGCGTCAGAATCTCATCTCCGGGATCCAGCAGCGCTTTCAAGATGACGTTGAGCCCTCCCGCGGCGCCGCAGGTCATGATAATCTCGGCTGCTGAAATCGCAGCGCCCTGCTCCCGGCAAAGATAATCGGAAACCGCCTTGCGGACCTCCGGATAGCCGTTATTTGGCATATACCCGTGACAACCCGGCGTTTCCTGATCCAGCAATGTTTTCAGGATGGTTCGGAATGCCTCGGGCGGGTCCAGGTTGGGATTTCCCAGACTGAAATCATACACATTTTCCGGCCCGTGAATGGCTTTCAGCCGGGCGCCTTCTTCAAACATTTTGCGGATCCACGAGGATTTCGACATAATGGATTCAATATT
>JBBIPX010000049.1:1754-10864 GCA_037442625.1 Desulfobacteraceae bacterium | reverse complement strand
TTGCCTGAACTACGGATTTGATTTCCGGAATTTCATTCTTCAATGCCCGCTCGATTCCGTTTCGAAGCGTCATCCGGGACATGGGACAACCGGCGCAGGCGCCCTTCAGCCGGACGGTGACAACCCCATCCACGCAATCCACCAGCTCGACATCCCCGCCGTCGGCCTGAAGCATCGGCCGTATTCTGTTAATGACATCCTGGACTTTTTCTTTCATGGTTCCTCCTCGCTGCCCGGTGTTCGTTGTTCATAAAAATGTTTCCTGAAATCGTCGAAATCATCCTTGATGATGGCCCTTCTCATTTCCCCCATCAGCGAAATATAATAATGAATGTTGTGAATGGTGTTCAGCCTGTATGCAAGTATTTCGCGGGACAGGTAGAGATGGCGCAGATAGGCCCTGGAATAATGCCGGCAGGTATAGCAGGCGCACCCGGCGTCGATCGGCGCCGTATCGGCCCTGAAACGGGCATTGGCGATGTTCAGCGTTCCTTTCGGCGTAAAGAGCTGTCCGTTTCTGGCATTTCGCGTCGGCATCACGCAGTCGAACATGTCCGCCCCGCGGCTGACCAGCTCCACCAGGTTTTCCGGGGTGCCGACGCCCATGATATATCTTGGGGCCGTGCGCGGAAGTTGCCGCAAGGTGATCTCCGCCATCTCCAGCATGACATCCGCCGGCTCTCCCACACTCAGTCCGCCGATGGCGTATCCGGGAAAGCCGAGTTCCACGAGCGCCGCTGCCGATGCCCGGCGCAGATCCGGATACATGCCCCCCTGAACGATTCCGAAAAGGGCGCAGGCCTTCTCCGAAGTGCGATCCATCCAGGCGCGCTTGCACCGCCCGGCCCATCGCGCGGTCAGTTCCAGGGCCTCTGCGGCCTCTTTCTGCGCCGCGGGATAGGCGATACACTGATCCAGGCACATGATGATATCGGAATTGAGGCAAAGCTGAATTTCGATTGCCTTCTCCGGGGTGAGCAAATGTCTGGAGCCGTCGATATGGGATTGGAAGTCCGCGCCTTCCTCGGTGATTTTCCGCAGCCTGGCCAGGGAGAAGACCTGAAATCCGCCGCTGTCGGTCAGGATGGGCCCATCCCAGTGCATGAACCGGTGAAGCCCGGAAAAAGCCTGGATGACATCGCATCCCGGCCTCAGGTACAGGTGGTAGGTATTGCCCAGGATGATCTTTGCGCCGCAGGAAAGCAGGTCTTCGGGCGAAAGCGACTTGACGGTCGCAAGGGTTCCGACCGGCATGAAGACCGGGGTTTCGATATCCCCCCGCGGCGTGTGGATGATTCCGGCCCTTGCCCGGGTCGTTGACGACCTTGATATTTCTTTAAATTCCAGATGCGCCCCCATCAAACAATCAGCATGGCATCCCCATAACTGTAAAACCGGTAGCCTTTTTTTATGGCCGACCGGTAAGCATTCAAAACAGCGCCCCTTCCTGCAAAAGCTGCCACAAGCATCAGGAGCGTTGATCGGGGCAGATGAAAATTGGTGATCATGGCATCCACGGCCTTGAATCGGTATCCGGGATAAATGAACAGATTGCAGGGACCGGCGCCGGCCATGACCCTTCCGTCTTTTGATGCGGAGAATTCCAGTGTGCGAACGCTGGTGGTGCCGACCGCCACAATGCGTCCGCCGCCCGCCCTGGCATCGTTGATGGCTTCGGCAGCCTGCCGTGTAATTGCATAAGTCTCGCTGTGCATTACATGATCCCGGATATCCGTAACCCGAACCGGAATAAATGTGCCGTACCCCACGTGCAGGGTGATCTGGACCACCGTGATGCCCATGTCCCGCAATCGGGAAAAAAGCTGCGCTGAAAAATGAAACCCGGCCGTGGGTGCGGCGATCGCCCCTTTTTCAGATGCGTAAATGGTCTGATAAGCGCTGTGATCTTCATGGAATTCGGCATCGGGATCCCGCCGGATATAGGGAGGAAGCGGCACTTTCCCCACCTGAAGGAGAACCTCATCAAAATCCCTCCCGCAGGTAAACCGGACATCGTAGCAGTCTCCGGACTGCTTCAGAACCTCGGCCCGAAGATCCTGATCAAAAAAAATCGTTGACCCGATCCGGGGTTTTTTCGAGCTTTTGATCAGACAGGTGCAGGCAAATTCGCCGGCTGTTTTCCGGACCGCCTGGCCGTCCGCATACGTTAGAATCAGGACCTCGGCCCTGCCGCCGGTATCCTTTCGGCCATGCAGCCTTCCGGGAATAACCCGGGTGTTGTTGACAACCAGCACATCGCCGGCGCGCAGCATGCCGGGCAGGTCGCAGAACATCCGGTGCGACATATCACCGGAGCCGCGGTCCAGATGCAGGAGCCTGGATCGGTCCCTTTGTTCACAGGGTTTCTGAGCGATACGGTCTTCGGAAAGTGCGTAATCATAATCATCCAGAGCGTACAAGGGAATCACCGCCTTCCCAGATACACCAGGCAAAGACCCATGAACATCAGAACCATGCCAAAGCGCCTGATCCATGTATCCGGCATCTCCAGTATCCTGGACACCCAGTATTTCATGCGCTCCGGAAATGCAAAATACGGCAGCCCTTCTACAATCATGACCATACCCAGTACACAGAGAAAATAATTCATAACCGCATCAACCCATTTCAGTTCCCGGGGCAAACCGCCCCGAAGCATTTTCCTTCAAATGCATCCGGCCCCGGGGTATTTTGCAACACCGCAAAGAAATCAGCCGGACCGCTCCCGGCGCAGTCCTGCTCCCGACCTCTGTCGAGCCGTCAGTCGATGGACATCAGAAACGTCCTTAAATTCCGCCTGCGGCTGTCCAGACCGATTTTTTTCCGGATCCGATCCCGGTGGGACTCGATGGTTCTTCTGGAAAGCCCCATTAATTCGGCGATTTCCCGGGATGTAATCCCCATTCGGACGAGTTTTGCAATCTGCAGTTCGGACTTGGTCAATTTAAAATGGCGGGATGTCAGTTTCGGGGAAAACGGCGAGATGATATCCTTGATATTGGACTCAAGAATCGTCAGATAAATTCCCTGCTTTTCATCCAGTTCCGATTCCCTGAGTTTTTTGATATAAGGCGATAGCATTTCCTTGACATTGAAGAGGATTTTTTCCTCCAGTTCCATCCTGTCCGTTTCCCGCTTTTTCAGAAGGGACTTCAGGGCCGCGTTGACTTCCTTAAGGTTCTGGGTCTTGATATTCAATTCAGCTTCCCGGTCTTTCAAGGACTTGACCAGTTGATTCTTTTTTGTAACGTCGCTGAAAAAAGAAAATAAAAAGGCGCTGTCGCCAAGATTCAAAAAATTGGTGCTGAATTCCAGCGACAAGACATTCCCCTGATTGTGCAGGAGGCGCACTTCATCGTGGCCGGCCCCTTTTCGCACGGCCTTTCGGACATGGGAAGCCAGTGCGCGGTGCCCTTCCGGCTCAAAATCATAAATGGATTTTCGCTCAAGCTCTTCCGGAAGATAGCCCAGGATTGCGGCCGCGGATGCGTTCACCTCCTGGATCATGCCGCCGGCATCGAAAATCCAGAATCCTTCCATGGCGGTTTGCAGGATCATTTCATTTCGCCGGGTCTGAAAGTCAAGGGCCGCCTCCGACTTTTTATGCAGCGCCAGTTCAATTGCGGATTTCATCTGGTTTTCGTCGAAAGGCTTCAGGATGTACCCGAGCGGATCGGACAGCTTGGCCCGGTCAATGAGCGATTCATCCGAATGCGCGGTCAGATAAATGACTGGAATGCCCAGATCCACCCGGATTTTTTCCGCGGCGGCAATGCCGTCCATCAGGCCGGGCATCTTGATATCCATTATGACAAGATCCGGCTTCAGCGTCTTTGCAAGTGCGATGGCTTCCTCGGCGGATCCGGCAATATCGGGAACATCGTAGCCGATGGAAACCAGAAGTTCCTGCAACCTGGCGGCGATAATGACTTCATCATCTACGGGTAATATTCTTTTCATGGCGTCTCTGTTACGGACTACTGTGGTGATTCATTTAAAGGCTTGAGACAAACTCCGATCGGATCACATCCAGAAGCTCTTCTCCGACGGCAATGCCCATGTCGATAAACTCAGGGCCGTATGCCTTTCCGGTCTCGGTGCGAAATGTCTGTCTGATTTTCAAAAATCCTTCCATCGCCTTTGGATAACGGCTCAGAAATTCCGACAACGGCAGGTCATAAAACGACACCATGTCCCAGACGGTATGCGTAAAATTGTCCGGTCCCCACCGGAATTTATCGGCGTCATAAAGACAATCGGCAACCAGGGCCCCCTCAATCGTGTTGATGCCGACAGGCGGCTGAAACGCTTCATGATTGCGGATGGCCTGGCAGATGTCTTCAATTTCATCCGGTGTATACGGATAGGATCGAAGCGTTTTGCGGGCGTATTCCGCCCCTTCGACGGCATGATGCTTCATTTTTCGTTTGATATCGTGAAGCAGCCCCGCGCTTTGCACGATGAGGACGCGCTGCCGCATGTCCGCGTCCGGATACCCGCCGCGGCCGCCTTCAATCATCATCAATACACCGGCATCAACCGTTACCTTGACGGCATGGTCCAGCCCATGTCCGAAATCGTCTTCAAGATGCTCGGCGACAAATGCATACAGACTTCTCAGTACCGGATTCGTATGAAAATAACTTCTCGACATATCCAGAAGCGCTGAAAAATCTTTGTAAAAAGCAGGCTGCGGCAGCCGCGACACGATCTGGCGAGCCCGCCGGCGCATGCGGGCATAGACGGGGGACATGGCTTTGGAAGATTTTTCTATAAGAATCATGGCGGACGGGGTTTGAAACGGCGCTGCGTCAGCTTTCAGAAACTGGGAAAAAACCCTCGCAGACTTTCCACTTGCCACCTTCCTTGACGACATTGACGGTCTTGTCCAGCGGCGTGGTCTTGCCAAGCGAGAAGAGTTTTCCCACATAGGCGAACAGGGGATTGATGCCTTTTTTCATTTCCCCGGTAATTCTGATTTCAGCGCTGTCGGGACTCTTTTTAAGCGTGCGGGTTTCAACGTCGTACAGCGTGTATTTCATATAGCTGACGTCATAGCCGAGTTCCCTTGCCTGATCGGCCGTGTTTTGCAAGTAGGCGGCCACGGTATTCTTTTCTTCATCCATCGCCAGTTCATCGCAGAGCCGGGTCGACATTGCCGGATCGAGCTGGTAATACATCCGCGCAAACGCGACGGCCGCCTTTCCGGGCGTATCCCGCGTATCCGCGTATACCAAAATAACCTGCAACAGGATTCCAAGGAAAAATACCGCCATGAAAGCCGAGAATTTGCCGTCCTGAGCCATGATGATCCTCCGACTGATAATCCGACCGACGATCCGGAAAATATAAAAATTGACAAAAGCGGCCAAAGCACTGAAAATGAGACAGTATCCGAGAATAATAAAACTTGTCCCAATTTCCAAACTGTTGCGACAATCGGCATCTGATACCATGGAATGTTCCGAGAAACAAGACTTTTTCAAATTCAGCCAGCCCCCCCAAAAGCGTCCTTTCACTTAAGCCCATGAAGCATTACAGGCAACATTTCATTCGCCGGAACCTGATCCTGAGAGCCGGAATCCTGCAAGCCGTTCGTTTGTTTTTCGTGCAAAACGATTATCTTGAAGTCGAAACCCCGGTCCGGATTCCGGCCCCGGCGCCTGAAATCCATATTGACGCCCTGCAGACCGAGGAGTGGTTTCTGCACACATCCCCTGAGCTTTGCATGAAACGGCTTCTTGGCGCCGGATACCCGCGAATATTTCAGATCTGCAGGTGTTTCCGCAAACAGGAAAGGGGCCGGATGCACTTGCCGGAATTCACCCTTCTGGAATGGTACACGGCCGGCTACACCTACCTTGAAATGATGACTCAGTGCGAAAACCTGATTCGGTTCGTCGCCGGGGCCGCGGGCCAAACCGATTCCATTTTTTATCGGGACCGGCGGATACGGCTGTCATCGCCCTGGGAGCGCCTGACGGTATGCGCCGCATTTGACCGCTTCGCCGGTATTTCGATGAAGGAGGCCGTTTCGCGCAATTGCTTTGATGAAATCATGGCCATTGAAATTGAGCCCTGTCTCGGAATTGACCGCCCGGTGTTTCTTTACGACTATCCGGCTTCCTGCGGCGCCCTTGCCAGGCTGAAACCCGATAATGCGTCGGTTGCAGAGCGTTTTGAGCTCTATATCGCAGGAATCGAGCTCTGCAACGCATTCACGGAACTGACAGATGCGGCCGAGCAGCGAGCGCGCTTTGAAGAAGAACTGCGGCTTCGCAGACATGACGGGAAAGTGCCATACCCCATGCCGGAAAGCTTTCTGAATACCTTGAACGATATGCCGCCATCCTCCGGGAATGCGCTCGGCCTGGATCGCCTCATTCTTCTTTTGACTGATGCGAATTCAATTGATGATGTGGTTGCGTTCATTCCCGAGGAGCTGGAATGAATCCTGACCAAGAATGGACGCGCCCGGAATTTACCTTGAGGATTTTCCGCCGCTCAAACCCGAAGGACACAGACCGGTTCCGGCCCCGTAAATCCGCAAAGCCGACCTATTGATAATCATTGACAAATATCTTTCCTGTGGTTAGTTTCGTTTATTCATGCTGTAGACACAGTATGTGCGAGCTGCTTTTACAAGCGGATTTATTTTATTAAACTATAAGGAGGGTGTTATGATTGAGGTTACCCCTTCAGCTACGGAACAGATAGCTGAATACTTTAAAGGCAAGGAAGTTACGCCGATCCGGATTTTCTTGAATGAAGGCGGTTGAGGCGGGCCAAGCATGGCAATGGCTCTGGATGAGTCAAAACAAACGGACGATGTTTTTCAAATTGATGGCTTCACATATGTTGTAGACAAGGAATTCATGGAAAAAGCCAAGCCCATCAAAGTGGATTTTCTGGTAAGCGGTTTTAAGGTGGATTGCGGCATCGACTTGACTTCAGGCTGTTCCAGTTGCGGAACCACCGGTTCCTGCTGCTCGGCTTAAATTCAGCTTTCCAATCGACTTTTTGAATTATCGGGGCGTACCGGTTATTGGGGCATGATCCTTAACCGCTATGCCCTTTTCTATTGCCGTTGCAGTGTCCGGAAACGGGCTGTTTTCAGCCGGAGGAGAAGGGTTTTGAATATTGATGACATTCGAAAAATTCTGATTATCGGCGCCGGGACAATGGGCCAGCAGATCGCTTTCCAGTGCGCCGTCAGCGGCTATGAAACGGTTCTCTACGATGTGGATCCCGTTATCTTTGAAACCGGAATGAAACGGATCGCCAAACTGGCGGATTCTTTTTGCAAGTCCGGCAGATTGACACCGGCGGCCGCGGATGAAGCAATTCAGCGCATCCGATGTACAAATCATGCGGAGGATGCGGCAAAGGACGCGGATTTCATCAGCGAATCGGTCCCGGAGGATCCTGCCCTGAAAGCCGGTGTTTTTTCGAAGTTTCACCGGCTTTGCCCGGCGCATGCCATTTTTACAACCAACACATCCACCCTGATACCCTCCATGTTCGCCGAAGCCACGGGCCGTCCCGACAAATTCGCCGCCTTGCATTTCCATGACATCCGCGTAACCAACATTGTCGACATCATGCCCCATGCCGGAACTTCATCGGAAACCCTTTTGCTGATCCAGGCCTTTGCCGCCCGGATCGGACAGGTGGCGATCCTGCTGAAAAAAGAAAATTACGGATATGTGTTCAACGCCATGCTCGCGGAGATTTTCAAGGCCGCACAGACGCTTGCCGCAAGCGGAGTGGCCGGGGTTGAGGATATCGACCGGGCATGGATGGGCATCATGCACACCCCTGCCGGGCCTTTCGGCATGATGGACAGCATCGGCCTGGATACGGTCTGGAAAGTCACCGATTTCTGGGCAAGAAAGCACAAAGATCCCCAGACCCTTGCAAACGCCGCATTCATGAAAAACTATGTCGATCAGGGACGACTGGGCGCAAAAAACGGCCGGGGGTTCTACCGGTATCCGGGCCCGGCTTTTGCCGCGCCTGAATTTCTGGCCGGAGATGCCGCATCAGGCGTTTCCGCAGGCATCGCATCCGGCGGCAAAAAGCAGGCGTCATGACGAAAAACCTCGTGTTTTACGCCGGCAGAAACGCCTTTGAAATCATCCGCGACGAAGGACTTCGTCCGGAGAGGATTTCGGTGGTAGCCGGTGCTGCCGGCGGGCCCAAATGGCTGGTTCTGCGGCATCTGGACCAGGTCCTTTTTTCCGACTGGTTCCAGGGCAGGAGAAATCCGCTGTTTCTGATCGGCTCGTCCATCGGCGCCTGGCGTTTTGCCGGCCAGTGCATGGCGGACCCCAAAGCTTCCCTGTCGGATTTTGAATCCGCCTATATTCACCAGGCGTATGCGGGAAAGCCTTCTCCGGAAGCCGTGTCGCTGGAAAGCACCCGGATTCGGCAGGCGTTTCTGAAAACCGAAGGACCGCGGGAAATTCTGCGTCATCCTTATCTGCGACTTAATTTCATGACGGTCCGCAGCAAAGGACCGGCAGCCAGCGACAAAAGGGTTGTTCTTGCCGCTGCCCTGCTGATTGCAGCCCTTGGCAATCTTGTCAGCCGCTCGTTTTTGAAGGTGTTTTTCGAACGGGTGCTTTTCTACGATTCCCGGAACATCCCGCCTTTTTTTCATGTCACGGGATTTCCCATCCACCGGGTGCCGCTCACCCCGGAGAATCTGCCCGCGGCGCTTCTGGCCTCGGGCTCCATTCCGCTGGTGATGTCCGGGGTAAAGGATATCGCCCAATGCCCTTCCGGTGTCTACCGGGACGGCGGCGTGATCGATTATCACCTGAATTTGCCCCTTTCCGGCAAAACGGACGGGCTGGTGCTCTTTCCCCACTACATGGACAGGATCATTCCCGGGTGGCTGGACAAAAAGCTGAGCTGGCGAAAACCCGGGGCCTGGAATATGGCCAATGTACTGATGGTGGCGCCCTCAAGGCAGTTTGTCGACCGCCTCCCCCATCACAAGATTCCGGATCGAAACGATTTCTACAGATTTGAAGGCAGGGATTCACAGCGGTTTGCCTACTGGAGCGCCGTTGTCAAGGCCGGCCAAGTCCTTGCCGATGAATTCA
>JBBIPX010000049.1:0-1654 GCA_037442625.1 Desulfobacteraceae bacterium | reverse complement strand
TTTCCTTTATGATCAACATCTTTTTTATGTAGGAGGAACCATGACCTTTGAAGAGATCAAAATGGCAATCCTGACCCTTGGCAGCGAAGATCAAAAACGCCTCATCAATGAAGTCGTGCCCCAGATCTGGCCGAAAGCCTGTATGGATGAGTCCTGCCTCTTGAAAATGCGTGAGTTGGTGGATGAGGAAACGGTCAAAGGCTATCGCGCCCAGCACATGGACGGAATTTAGGAGAAACAACCGCATGGATAACAAAAGCGTTTATTTTGATGTTTTAACGCCGGTGCATTTCATCAGCCGGTCTGCAATGATTTATCCGGATAAAACAGCCGTTGTTTATAACGACAAGCGCTATACCTACAAGGAATTCTATTCAAGGGTCTGCCGACTGGCCAGCGCCCTGAAAAACATCGGCATTCAAAAAGGGGACAAGGTCGCCTTCATCTGCCCCAACCTGCCGCCCATGCTGGAAGCGCATTACGCCGTTCCCATGATCGGGGCGGTGCTCGTCAGCGTCAACATCCGCCTGGCATCTTCGGAAGTCTGCTACATCATCAATCATTCGGAGTCCAAGGCCGTTTTTGCGGACAATGAATTTGCAGGGCTGGTTGCACCGGTCATCAGCGAACTGAAGCAGGTAAAAACATTTGTGAATATCTGCGATATCAGCAGCGATAAACCCCTGCCCGGCAGGGAATACGAGGAATTTTTGGCTACGGGCTCACCCGCACCGATCGTTCCGGATATCGATGACGAATACCAGCTCATGACCATCAATTACACCAGCGGCACCACCGGTCTTCCCAAGGGCGTCATGTACCACCACAGGGGCGCTTACCTGAATGCGATCGGAGAAATGCTGGAAATCGGCTTTGATTCCACATCGACCTATCTGTGGACGCTTCCCATGTTTCATTGCAACGGCTGGTGCTTCACCTGGGGCGTCACCGCCATGAGCGGCACCCATGTCTGCCTGCGCAAGGTGCTGCCCGAAGAAATCTACCCGACAATCGCAAGGGAGCACGTCACGCATTTGTGCGCAGCCCCGACGATTCTGATCGGAATGTCCACGTATGCCACCGCCAACAGCCTCAAACTCCCGCACCCCCTGCGCATCATGACCGCGGGCGCGCCGCCGGCCCCGACCATCATTCAGAACATGGAATCCGTGGGCGCCGTCATCACCCATACATACGGACTGACCGAAGTATATGGCCCCCATACGGTTTGCGCCTGGCATCAGGAATGGGCCAAGCTTCCCGCGGATGAACAGGCCAAGCTCAAATCCCGTCAGGGCGTCCCCTACATCGTTGCCATGTTCGCCGATGTGGTGGATCCCGCCACCATGCAGCCGGTCCCCCGAGACGGCAAAACCATCGGCGAGATCGTGATGCGCGGCAACAATGTCATGATGGGCTACTACAACGATCCGCAGGCCACCGCCGTTGCATTTGAAGGCGGCTGGTTTCACAGCGGGGATCTGGCGGTTATGCATCCGGACAATTACATCCAGATCATGGACCGCAAAAAAGACATCATCATCAGCGGCGGTGAAAACATCTCCACCGTTGAAGTGGAAAACGTGATCTACCGTCATCCGGATGTTCTGGAAGTTGCGGTGATCGCCGTTCCGGATGAAAAATGGGGCGAAGT
>JBBIPX010000048.1:22798-23046 GCA_037442625.1 Desulfobacteraceae bacterium | reverse complement strand
ATTCTTCGAGTACCGAAAAATCATGACGGAGGATGGGATCCATGGCGCCCTGAGCCAGTGTTTGGGTCAGGACAGATCCTTCCTCGCGGATCTGGGCGTAATAATCCTTTTTCCACCGTTGATAACTGAAGGTTGAGGAAATGGCTGTCGCGATGAGGGTGACGAACACAAATGAGAGAATCAGTTTATTGCGCAGACCGATGCGCTCGATCATGTTGGAAGAGGATGCGCGCATCAATCCTCCAATT
>JBBIPX010000048.1:0-22788 GCA_037442625.1 Desulfobacteraceae bacterium | reverse complement strand
CATGGTTCGCAACATTTCCCGTACCACAATGTAGTCCTGGTCATCGGCCGTTTCAAAACGGTCCACGCCGCAGTTATGGAGCAGTTCAAGCGTTTCCGGTGAGGAGTCGAGGCCAAGGAAGATACTGCGAAGCCTGGCGATAGTGGGCGCTCCCAGGTCTTTGAGTGCCACAAAAGGACCGAGGGGAATTTTTTCCGATTCCCAGATAATCTTCAATGAGTCAAAATGATTATTTTTAGGCGTGAATCGGGTGGTGGTAACAGCAGCACCGGCAACGGCGCCATAGCTCACGGCAATGATGGCCGAATCATGGTTGCCGGTAAAGATCACCTCGGAGAAGAAATCTTCCTCAGCGCCAAAGCCCGACCGCTTCAAGTGCATTACAGGAATTACATATCCCGTTGTTGAATTCTTGTCCGTAAAAGCGAAGCTTGCGCCGCGCAAGTCTGCAAGCGACCGAATGCCGCTGTCTTTGCGTGCCACAATGATGCTTTTGTACGAAGAGCTTCCGTTCATGAAGCGTCGCACCAAAGGCACAATATTTCCCAGGGAATAAGCCTGAACGTAAATAAAGCTTCCCATAAGACCTACGTGCACTTCGGAGCGGGCCATTCGTTTGACGATGCTTTGGTAGTCCGGTTCTATTTCGATTTCAACGGGTCTCTCCAGTTTTCGGGAGAGGTATTCGGTGACAGGTTGCCACATTTTTACCGTTTTGACCGCGTTGTCCATTGGCGGTAGTCCTACCCGAATCATTTCGTGTTGACGGTCGTCCGCATTGGTTTTATCCACGACCACGGATGTGGACAAAAAGACCAGAACAGCGAAGACAAAAAGCCTTGTCGCATTTCGCATCCCGGATCGCAGAAACATGCCAAAAGGCATTTCCACCTCAAAATCATTTCGACAACTTATCTGCTTCATCTCTGCATCACCAGCATATCCATTTGGTTTGGAGATGGTTTTGTAAATTGTTTTTCGGTTATCCGTTCACGTATATTTCTGGTATCATTAATAGAATCAAACCGTTAATAGTTCACGTTGGGATAACCCGTACGTAACAAAATGGCAATTGACGCATAAGGGCATAAAAGCCATTATCTTCCTGTTATTTCGAGACAAACCGGAGATGGCGCCAACCGCAAGCAATCCAGGCAAAATACGACGAAGGGTCCCGCACAACGGAGAGCAGAAGAAACGTGAGATCCCAATCTTCCTTATTAAGGTAGTGTAAGATATTTTGTGTGAATTCATAACGGGCTAAAAAAGGTAGGAAAAAGGCGCTTTTCCTTTAGAATGGTTTATCCGCATAAACCTGACATGAAAGGAGAAAGCGCCATGAAACTGGAGATGACAGTATCGGAAGTAACCGAGATTTACAAGGAAATTCAAAAGCAGCCTGATCAACTGTTTGAGATGATTCGTACTGACATTCGAGAGACGGTTGGACAGTACCGTGCCTTCACTCATCTTTGTAGACGAAGTTGCAAAATACCGTCGTTACGATGATGGGGTCAAGCAGTCGGGTGAATATGCCCGGATGTTCGAAGAGGAGTACCGGGATGCCGTAAATGACATAGTGCTATTGCTGGATGCTCCTTATCGCAAATACCTTAACGGAATATAGGTCGAGAAAACCCACAACGGATAGTTTTCCATCGACAAGAAAAGCAATCGACTTGTTGACCCGGCCGTGCGCGCCAGAAGCATGGAAGCCGATGATGCGGCTGCTCTCCCTGAACAGGGTGGCATTCTGTAACCGTGCCCCTGTATCCGGCCAATCAGGTAGTATCTGGACACATTCATCCGGATGACGTCACGGGTTTTCAGCAAAAAATGGAACACGCGTGGCATCGGGAGACCGGTTAAGGCCGGCAAGCCCCATGACCATTCCGAAGCCGCTGAGCGGAATCCTGCCCCGCAAACGTACTCACTTGCTTTCTCATGGTGGATATTCCGGCAAAAGCCGGAAGCAAAGTGAGACATCAGCACTGTCCAGGCATTCCAATTGATTCCGGTCACCGGCTTGGGCCGGGATAACGGTTAAAGTGTGTTTTGAAAATTGCGCGTTGTATTTGATTTTTCATTCAAGATCTCCGAAAAGATACCGATGTACAAAATATGTCCTTATTAACCGCCTTTTCAGACTCGGGCGCAACGAATGTTGATAGGGCAACCTCTTATTAAAACTTTGAAATATTGTTTCTGAAGGCGGAAAGACGGTTGAAATGATATTCGAGCGGATTGAAACGCTTATCGATGGCTGCATGACAGGCCTTCCGGCCGTGCCGTCGGCACAGTTCGGCAAAGACGGCTGGATGCTCAGATTGACGCTGGATTTGATTGCATGCATCGATCTTAAGGACGGGCGGCATCCGCTGACGGTGCCGCTTGGATCCAGGCTGTATTCCGAGGCGCTGCTCCCAAATGATTTTCTTCCCGGGTTCCAGGGGGACGCCATCGCAGAATCACGGACTCACGCGGATGCCTTCATCGGCCACTACGATATTGGAAACGGCATGAAGGGGGATTCGGCGCGCCGTCCAGATTCAAGACATCTTGTGGTAATCGACGCCAAAATGTACAGTAAATTATCGGCATGCGTCAATAAAACCAGCGGGTTAAATCAGGATGCAAGCAATACGGCGTGCAGCGCGGAAGTCCTGAAACGGGCGATAAGACAGGTGCAAGAATTCAAAAAAATCGGCTTTTATGTCTTTTCAAGTCAGATCAACCACGGCTTGTTCGATGCGTATCTGACTCAAACATCCCTGAACACGGTACTGGAACGAAGGGCGGGTGAATACAATGACCGGCAAAGCAAGTGGGTTTCAGGCTGGTTTCTGCCGACATTCGATCGATTGGACATCAAGTCGATCTGCTGGCAAGACCTGATCGCAGTCCGTTATCCGGATGCCGAACCGTTAAAGACTTCCATTCTGGCCGCCTGGAACTGAATGAAACCATCGGGAATGATGTCGGGTCGTTCCGGGCAACCCTGCAATCGTTTACGCGGAAATTCGTCAACCATTCATTATTTTCTGCTGCATTTGGCACTGTGTGAACTTACACGCCAGTCCGATCCGTAATCAGATGACTTTAATTTTATTTTTCCATCCAGCATTCCGGACCCGGTGCCCCCGACGCCTGCGGCATGACAACGTATAAATTTTTCATTTCCTTTTTCATCATACAAAAATACCATGACATTTAATTTGGGGCACGGCGCGCCATCAGAAATACTGCCATGAATTGACAGACTGTCTCCGCTGACTATCGGCGGTGACCATTCAATTTTATATGGTTGCGTTTCAGGGAGCGTTTTTTCCCAAATTTGCCTTGTGCCTTGTCCTTCGACTTCACGACTTGTTGTTCCACGCCCGGTTTCCACGGATTCAACAGCGGTGGGAGCGGTATGGATTATTTCATGACCGATGGATTTTACTTTTTTGGTATCGGTTACGGACGTGACAGGCGTGTTTGAAAATCGTTTTACGCCTTTTGCATCCGTCCAGATGTAAATATCCCCGCAAACAGCAATGGATGACAAGGACAATACCGCTATGATGGCAATTATTTTACCCATAAGCCCCTTTGGCGCTGAACCCCAAAAACCGGACAGCCGGATGGGGTAAACAATCTATAAGCCGATTTCCGGAGGCAACCTGCCCTTCCCCACATGAAGCCCGGCTGCTACCTTGCTTCCGCCTTTGGAAGGAGACGCCGCAGGCGATGCTCCATGGCAAGGCGATCCGACTTGCTCAAATGCCTTTTTCCGTCAAGTATTCCGCGAACGATCTCAGCAGCAAGGCTGAATTCGCGGACATGGTGCTCGTACCATTTGGCAAGCTCTTCGGCGGCAAAAACATCATACGGATCCAAAACGATCATCTCTTTCCAAAGGGATACGGCATCGTTGAATCGGCGGGTTTTTTTTTGGATCAGCGACATCGACTTTCGTGCGCTCCGAGCAATTCCCGGCTGCCCGGACCGGGACAAGGCCTCAAAGATACGGCCGGCTGCTGCAAGGTCGCCGCGATCGTGATGCAGCTTTGCAACTGAAAGAAGGTCGCCATGATGGGCATATGCGTTTTCATGCCCGCCTTCCACCAGATCCGTCAGGTGCTTCAGCAGGGATGCCATGGAAACGATATCAATACGATTGTGCCGGAATACGTCCGCCATGAGCCTGCCGTCCCTTCTCTTCAGCCAGTCGAAATAGCGCCGGGGAATTTCGTGGCCGGGCACGTCATTTCCGCGCCTTACCCCGAGAAGGAATGCCTCCAGGGTTGCAAGCCGCACATTTTCCATGCGGTGGGAATAGATCCTTCTGCTCGGGTGGAGCAGGTCGAATTGCGGCATGACGGATAGCAGGTCCCGCGACCGGTTAAGGATGAACCGGGTCGCAAGCAGGTTCAGGTCATAGGCCCTGCCGTTGAAGGTCACCAGGAATCCGCGCCTGGATGCAAGTTCGCATAAGTATGCAAGCATGGGAGGCTCTTCGGAGAAATCCCTTGCAAAAAGCTGACAGATGATAAAACTGCCGGCCTCAAACCACCCAAGCCCGATCAGGAAAGGAAAGGTTCCCGTGCCGCCCGCAAGACCCGTGGTCTCGGTATCAAGGAACAGACCGTCCTCCATGGACAGGCCGTTGAGCGCATCAGAGCCTGCAAGAAAGGCTGCCGCCTTCATGCTGGCGCCGGAAAGGTCACGGACCGATACGTTCCCGTGAAAATCCGCAGAATTTATACTGCTGCGTGACATGAAAAATTTGCCTTGCGGCGTCTCCACCACCTCTCCTGCGACCACGCACTCCAAAGAAACGGCGCAACCTTTTGCCCGAGGTGATTGAGAATATTCCAGGCGCGCCCTGCGGGTCATGACCGCATCGATTTTCCTGCGGAGCTCGCCGAGCCCGGCTTGATCAAGGTCCGCCTGAAAAAGGTCGCCGGCATCGTTCGTGAGACGGCCGAGTCTGTCCTTTAAGCTCATGGCCTTACCATCAAATCAAGAACTTGCATGGCTGCATTTTTTGCCGAGGGTCCCACTTCCAGTGCAGGCCCCACACACATGGGACATCCGTGCTCGCACGGACATGCGGATATGACGGAGCGCGCCGCCAGGATCAGTTCTCCGTGCCGTTCGAACAGGTTGTCTGAAAAGCCGATTCCGCCCGGATAGGCATCGAAAATGAAGACCGTGGGGTCATAGGCATTTTCCATGACGTTCAAGGACTGCCCCGGGCTTTCGGTGATGACGCGATTGTCCCTGCCGTAGCGCACGAACCATTCGCCGCTCTTGTCGCCGATACACCGGTCGATGTCGCGGATGTCCGACATCACCAGCATGGCGCAGATGTGATGCAGGCAGTAGGCAAGCCCCGAAAGTCCGTCGATGATCTCCTCGCGCCGGAGCTTGAGGATGTCCAGCAAGTTCCACGGGATGGTAAACCAGTAGCCGGTCGTGTGCATGTCCTTCTGCGGCAGGTTCACATCACCGTAACCCACATTTTCCGACGTGTAAAACTTGATTTTTTTGTATCCCACCACTTTGCGCGATACCTGCACCTCACCGTGTTCCACGATAATGCCGCCCGCCATCTTCTTGTCAAAGTCATCCATGACGCGGACATTGGTGTAAGTCATGGCATCGGTGTAATAATCCACATCCACCTTTCTCACATAAGCCTTCTTGCGTTCCAGGTCGAGCTTGTCCACGTGGTACTGCCGGGATTCCACCATGTATATGGCATCGTCATGGACAGTTGTAAAAGCGCTGTCCCAGTCCACCTCGGCGATCACCTTGTGATTGGCCGTCTCGGTGGTGTCCACCACCACCACATTCTCCGGATTAATGGATCTTAAGCTCACCTCATCGGCGGGGTAGCTTTCGGCAGCCCAGTGCCAGCGCTGATCCACCCGGTGCAGCACCCCCTTTTCTTCCAGATAGGCCAAAAGTTCCATCAGATCCTCCTTGCCGAAGCGCTCCCCTTGCTCGAAAGGCAGCTCAAAGGCGGCGCTCTTGATATGGTGCAGCAGGATGATGAGATTGTCCGGGTTCACGCGGCAGTGCTCCGGCGAGCGGGTGAAGAAATAGTCCGGATTCTCAACGATGAACTGGTCCATGGGATTGCTTTTTGCAATAAGGATCGCAAGGCTTTGACCTGTCCTGCGGCCGGCCCTGCCGGCCTGCTGCCAGGCACTGGCAATGGAGCCGGGGTAGCCCGCCATGATGCAGGCCTCCATGTCGCCGATATCGATGCCAAGCTCCAGGGCATTTGTGCTCACAACGCCCATGACGCTGCGATCCCTCAGGCCCTTTTCGATATCCCGCCGGAGCATCGGCAGGTAGCCGCCCCGGTATCCGGTCACATAGTGGTCGTGCACGGGAATTTTTGATCGGAAAACATCCTTGAGGTACTTGGTGAGCACCTCCACGTTGAGCCTGCTCGTGACAAACACGATCGTCTGAATCTTGTTGGCAATCAGATCGCTCGCAATTTTTCGGGCCGAGGTGAGTGCCGACTGGCGGATGCCGAGCTCACGGTTGATGATGGGCGGGTTGAAGAGAATGAAAGTCTTTTCGGTCCCGGGGGCTCCGCTCTCATCGATAAGAACCACTTCGCGCTCAAGCAGGTTCTCTGCATGCGCTTTGGGGTTGGCTACGGTGGCGGAGCAGCAGATAAACACGGGGTCCTGCCCATAGAAGCGGCAGATCCGTTTCAAACGGCGAAACACATTCGTTACATGGCTGCCGAACACCCCCCGGTAGACGTGCAACTCGTCCACCACCACATATTTCAGGTTGGCAAAGAGTTTCTGCCATTTCGTATGGTGGGGCAGGATGCCGGTATGCAGCATGTCGGGATTGGTCACCACGATGTGGCCCTGCTTGCGGATGGCCTGCCTGGCATCATCCGGCGTATCACCGTCATAGGTAAAGGTCTTTATGTCCGCCTTGAGCTCGCCGATGAGGCCATGCACCGCATTCATCTGATCATTGGCAAGGGCCTTGGTGGGGAAGAGATACAGAGCCCGTGTCTCCGGCGCATCCAGTATCCTCTGGAGAACGGGCAGATTGTAGCACAGCGTCTTGCCGCTTGCTGTCGGCGTCACGAGCACCACATCCTTACCCTGGCGGATGCGTTCAATGGCATGCGCCTGGTGGCTGTAGAGCTGTGACATGCCGCGTTTGGCCAGGACAGCGCGCAGGCCGGGGTGCACCCATTCCGGGTACGGGGCAAAGCTGCCCGGAGATGCAGGAAGATGCATGAACGCGGTCGCGTTTTCCCTGAAACGCCGGTTGCCTTCGGCGCGCGCCAACCATTCTGCAAGACTCAAGTTTGCCATAACTCTCCCCCGGGGAAAATCGGTTCCGTTTAACACACCCTTTTTAAATGGATTCAGCGCCTGCCGCCGGACTGTGCGCGCTTGGCAACCCGCGTCTATTTTGCGCCCGCAGCCTTCAGCATCTTCACCATATCTTTCCGGTCAAGGAAAGTTGCCATCATCAATGCCGTGCGGCCGTCGTTATCCTCGGCGTTCACGTCCGCGCCCTTGGCAACCAGCAGGGAAGCGATATCCGCGTAGCCTTTCTTTACTGCGTCAATCAGCGCCGTGGAACCGCTTTTCGCGTTCACGTTCGCACCCCTGTCAAGCAGCACCTTGACGCAGTTCATTTGACCATAACCGGCAGCCAGCATTAACGCAGTATCGCCATTATGCATCTTTGCGTTCACATTGGCGCCCTTTGAAAGCAAAAACGACACCATGTCCGCGTAGCCTTTCTTGGCCGCCCCCATCAACGCCGCGTTATCATCCGCGTTCACATCCGCACCCCTTGCGAGCAACCGGGCAACAATATCCGCCTGGCCGCCGGCGGCGGCAACCGCCAACGCAGTGCCGCCAAAATTATTGGTTGCGTTCACATCCGCGCCACTATCGATGAGCGCACCGGCAATATCCGTCTTGCCCGATGAAATCGCAATCATCAGCGCCGACCAGCCGTTTTTGCCCTTCGCGTTCACATCCGCGCCATTCTCGAGGCAGCTCTTTACAGATTCAAGATCGCCGTTTACAGACGCTTTCAAAAGGTCATCGTTCACATCTGCCCGTAAGATGGAGCAAAACATCACGATAGAAACAAAAACAGCCGCTGTGCTTCCCTTTGAAAATTTCATGAAAAACATCTCCTGTATTTTGATGATAATCGATTGCAATAAACCGCATCATGGGTCAGGTTGTCAAGGGATTGGCAAAAGCATTTCCATAATCCTACGTTCACAATACGTTCAGCATCCGTTTTATTAAGCCGCCGGCCCGGAGCGACGACCATAAAGAAGCTTGAAAAGCAGCAGCGCAGCCACGCCGACCGCCCCGATCAGAAAAAAACCGGACCTGAACCCCTTCTGCCTGATAACAGGCCCCATGGCGACCGAGCTGAACATCATGCCGGCGTAAACGCTGGTATTGTAGCAGCCCATGGCAAGCCCCCGCAACTCCATTGGAACTATATCGACAATGAGCGAACAGATCACCGTGAAGGCTATTCCCAAACAGATCCCCATCGCTGCGGCCGCGGCCATAAGCGGCATCACGGAGTGACAGACTCCGAAAGCTGCAAGCGCCACTGCAAAAAACATCAATCCGCCGATCACAAGAACGCTTTTATCTGCGATTCTATCGCACAGTTTTCCCGACGGCAGCCGCGACAAGGCATTCGCCACTGCCTGGGCCGCAAAAACAAACCCCACATGCCCTGTATTCATCCCCAAGCTTCGCATATATAGCGGCATGAAGGTGATAAACATGCCAAACCCCATACAACCTCCCAACGTGGCGATAAGACAGGCAATGAGTTGACGGTTTTTCATAAACCGCGCCAATGTCGGGAAAATGGCCGGCCGGGCCGCAACATTGCGGTGTCCGGGGGATTGGGCGGGGAGAAAAGCGAAGGCAACCAGAAACATCACAAAGATCAGAGCGCCGGAAACGAGAAAAACCTGCCGCAGCCCCAGCACCGTGCCGAGAAAACCGCCTGCCGCCGGTCCAAGGGTCATGCCGCCGTACAGTGCCATGGTGTACCAACCGTAGGCCTGACCCAGCACTTCGGGAGGGGTAAAATCAGCCACGTAGGACATGAGTGACGGCGAAAAGGCCGACAGGCCCATACCGAACAGCAGGTAGATTGCCGCCATCTGAAGCGGACTGTTGCTCCAGAACAGCATGAGCGATGAACCGGAAAGAAGGATCATTCCGCCCAGCAGGGGAAGCCGGCGGCCCATGCGGTCCGATAGCAGACCGGACGGTATGGAGAGCATCCCCGCCATCAGCATGAAGGAAGCATTGATCATGCCTACCTGAACCGTGTCGGCCCCGAGGGATGTTGCAAACAGCGGCACGATCGGAATCCGCATGTACGCGGCGAAAAAGCAGACAAAGCTGATCACGCAGGCTGTCAGGAGCAGGCGACTGGAAGATTTTACGGCTGAATTCATGGCGAAATATTTGTGTTGGTCAACCGGTTTGCCGCCGGCTCCGGAATTATCAGGGCGCGAGTCTGTAAAATCTGCCCGGCGTCATGGCTCCGGCCAGCTTGTCCAGCCGTCCCTTGAGCGCCTTGACTTCGTCAAAACCCTGCGTTCGAAGATAGGCATAAGCCATGGCAGCCCGAAAGCCGGACAGACAGAAGGTAATGATGAACTTGTCTTGCGGCACCTCCCGTATCCGGTCGGGGATTTCATTAACGGGAATATGCAACGCAAAGGGAAAAGTCAAGTTTGCTTTTTCTTCTCTGGTCCGAACATCCAGAAACAGGAAATGGTCCTTGTTGATGAGTTTCACGGCTTCCTCAACCGTTATGCCGTATTCACCCGCTACGATAAACTCGATGTCCATTTCCCGAAGGACATCGGCAAAAGCCATCGCCTCGCTCATTAGAACTTCCGTTTCCATGCAGCACCTCTTTTTCCGCGTATTTCATATTGTCGACAAATCCTGAACGGATCCTATCCGTGGTCGCAAAGGTTCCGTAAACAAGCATACATTAAAATAACGCATAATGGTAAAATGATCCAGCCGGATCCGAACGGGATTTTGCTTCCGGCGGCAATTCTCCGCAGGGCATCTTAATTTGTATGTTTGATTTGGGGAAAAATGTTATTGACTAAACGTGCGCATAATCACAAAGTACAACCGTCACATCTCGCATGACGAACAAAAACGGTGTTAAGAACCATGCGCAGCGTTATGCAAGCGGCATGGCTTGAATTTTTCGCAGTGACACCGTTTTTTCAGGCGAAACCAGGTTGGTAAAATGCCCCGGCGGATGTCCCCGCGACTGCGACAACCGAGCGGACGGCTGAAGCAAATCCTGCTTGAAAGAAGGAGGCAGCCCATGAAAGACATGGAACCGGCGGCCGTCCGGACCCGCTATTTTGACTTCTTTACCCTTGCGCCGGTCGGCTTTTGCTCCGTCGGCAAACAAGGGCTGATCGTAGAGACCAATCCTGCCGCAGACACCTTGCTGGGCGCTGCGGCAGGTTCTCTCATCAACGAGCCGTTCAACCGGTTCATCCACCATGAAGACCGGAACGCCTTCCGCCTTTACAATAAAGAAGTCCCTGGACACGGGGATCCGCAGTCCCTTGAATTGCAAATGCTGAAAATGGACGGGACCGCGTTCTGGGCGCACCTGACGGCCACTTCCGCCATGAATGCCGACGGCAGCCCCATGATTCACACTGTAATAATCGACATCACCGGCCGCAAACAGGCCGAGAAGAAGCTTGTCGAAAGCGAGGCGAAGCATCGCTACGAGTCCAGTCTGATGCGATCGATGTGCGACAGTGTGCCCGATATGATCTGGGCGAAAGATCTTGAAAAGCGCTATGTTTTTGCCAATAAAGCCCTCTGCAGCCGCCTGCTCAATGCGGATGACACCGATGAGCCATTGGGGAAAACGACCCTTTTCTTTGCCGAAAGAGAACGATTGCGACATGCCGACAACCCCGAATGGCACACCTTCGATTCGATCTGCCGGCACACGGATGCCCTCACCATGGAATCCGGAACCCCGCTGCATTTCGATGACTCCGGAAAGGTCCGGGGGAAATTTCTGTTTCTGGATATACTTAAAGCGCCGTTTATAGACCAGACCGGCAAGATGATCGGTACGGTAGGATCTGCGCGGGATGTGACAACCGCCAAAGAAATGGAGCAGCGACTGAATCAGAGAGAAGCCCAGATGCGCGCCATTACCGACTCCGCCCGTGACGGCATTCTCATGATCGACCGGAACGGCATCATTTCCTATTGGAATCCCGCGGCAGTGCGTATTTTCGGTTATGCAAGGAAGGAGGCGATCGGTAAAAATCTGCATCTTCTCCTCGCACCGCAGCGATACCAGGAAGCGCATCAAGCGGCCTTTGCCGGATTCCGGCAAACCGGCCGGGTGAATGCCATCAACTCAATCATCGAACTGGAAGCCCGCCACAAGGACGGCCATGAAATAACCGTCGAATTATCTCTTTCATCGCTTCATTTTCAGGACGGATGGCATTCGATAGGAATCATTCGCGACATTACCGATCGCAAACAGGCCGAAGCGGTGCTTCAGGAGAGTGAAGAAAATCACCGACTTTTATTTGAAAATGCAAATGACGCGATTTTCATCGTCGACATGAATGCGCAAATGCTGGCAGTCAACTCAACATCGCTGAGGCTGCTTTGTTACACGCGCGAAGAACTGATGTCCATGACCGTATATCAGGTAAATTCCCCAAAGAACAGGCAACGCATTCAGGAACGAATTGAAATGTTGATGGAACAGGGCTGCCTCACCTTTGAAACCGAGCATCTGCGTAAGGATGGTTCGCTCATTCCTGTTGAAATCAGTGCCCGGCGGATCACCTGGGACGGCAAGCCTGCAATTATGAGTATCAGCCGCGACATCTCCGAACGCAAACTTGCCGATGAAACGCGAAAAACGGCTTTGCAAGAGAAGGAGGTTCTGCTCCGGGAGATCCACCACAGGGTCAAGAACAACATGCAGGTGATCAGCAGCCTGCTCCATCTCCAGGCGTCGCGGGTAAAGCATGAGCAAGCGCGGCAAGCGTTGATTGAAAGCCAGCAGCGCATCCTTGCCATGGCCATGATCCACGAGACACTCTATGGCGGTCAAAATCTGGCGACAATCGATCTTTGCGCCTATTTGAAGCGTCTTGTCCATTACCTTCAGGGCGCTTACGGCACCCAGGCGGATATACGTTTTTGCCTGGAACTGGATCCGGTTGAGCTGGACATCAACCAGGCGGTGCCCTGCAGTCTGATCCTCAACGAAATTATCACCAACGCATTCAAGCATGCTTTTCCGGATGGAAAAAAGGGGACCGTCCGAATCAAGCTGCATTCGGTCAACGACAGGGAAGTGCTGCTGGAAATAAGCGACAACGGCGTCGGTATTACCGCCGACCCGGATCTCGGCAATCCCGCCACCCTGGGGCTGATGCTGGTGCAGCGGCTTCTAAAGAAACAATTGAAAGGCAGCCTGAGCATGGTCTCGGAAGGGGGAACCGCTTTTACCCTCCGCTGGCCGCTGCCAGGCTGACCCCGAAAGCAGCGGTTCGCTCTGAACCACATTTCGAAGCGCTGAATTTCAAAAATCTTTAAGGCGACTGGTTATCGACTCCGATGGCAACCGTAACGAAAATCGACCGTTTCAGGATAATCAAGGAAATCGGAAAGGATTTGTGCAACATCGCCTTCCTTGCCGAAGACACGCGCACCAACCGCCGGGTGGTCATCAAGATGCTTGATTTGCATCTTGTCGAAAAGAGCGGTCCTGGCGCGGAGTTGCCGGAGGCGGCCCGCGCCGCACGCAGTCTCCGGCATCCGAATATCGTAACCGTCCATGAAATCGGTGAATACGAAAAAAAGCCGTATTTTGTATTTGAATACATGGACGGCATTACACTGAAAGACCTGATCGAAAAAGAAGGTCCGCTGCCGATGCATCGCGCATTGAACCTGATGAGCCGGATTCTGGCAGGCGCCTGTTATGCGAACGAACGCGGGGTGACGCATCCGGGTCTGGTTTCTTCCCGAATCATCGTCGATACGGCGGATGCGCCCAGGATCATGGATTATGGGATATCCATCGTGGCCGGAGCCCGGATGGATCCGCCCGGCGCACAAGCCTGCATGGATTCTTCCGGTGCGCCGCACGGCCTTCAATCCGACATCCTTTCCCTGGGACTTGTCTTTTACGAACTGCTCACCGGCGGATCGCCGGGGTCCCTTGCCGATATCTGCAAAATCGAGATCGAGCCGCCTTCTCGCAGGAACAAGGATGTGGATGAAATGCTCGACAAACTCGTCCTGAAAGCCTTTGGAAGGACAAAGGAGGCTCGTTATTCCGATGTCCGCGAAATGAAACTGGCTCTGGATGCCCATATCGCCGCAGGTTGCGGGGCCGTGGAACCGGATCGCGGCTTTCAGCCGCCCCCCGACAGCACCTTGGAAATTCTTCTTCGCAAGATGCAGCTCGCAAAGGATTTTCCCGCCTTTTCCCGGCATATTCTTGAAATCAACCAAAAGGCATCCGCATCATCGGCCAACCTGACCTCTCCCGCACAACTGGCCGGTGTGATTTTAAAGGACTTCTCCCTTACCAACAAGCTTCTCAAACTGGTCAATTCGGCATTCTACGGCAATTTTGCCGGAAGCATCACCACCATTTCAAAAGCGGTGATGGTGCTCGGATTCAAGCAGGTGAGTCTGGCCGCCTCCAGCCTCATGCTTTTTGATCACCTGCAGAACAAGACGCAGTCTGATGAATTGAAGGATGCCGCTGTCAGCTCGTTCATGAGCGGGCTGGTCGCCAGGGACCTGGCCGGCAAAATGGGCGCTAAGAGCTTGGAAGAGTCCTTCATCTGCGCAATGCTGAACAATCTGGGCAGGTATCTGGTCATTTATTATTTACCGGATGAATCGCATGCAATCAAGTCGATGATCGCTCGAAAAGGGGAAAGCGAACGAACGGCTTCCCGGTCCGTCCTGGGAATGCACTATGAGGAAATCGGAATGGCCGTTTTAAAAGCATGGAATTTTCCGTCAAAAATCGTCGGCAGCCTGATCCGGCTGCCGGAGGGAAAAATAGACAAGCCCGGTTCGGACGAAGAAATACTGCAATGCCTTTCCGGTTATTCCAACGAGCTTTGCGATGTCATTCGAAGCTCGCGGGGAAATGACAGAATCCTTGCCCTGAAGGCGCTTTCAAGCCGGTTTCAAAAAGTTGTCGCCGTTTCCGAGACGCAGCTTTCAAAAATGCTGAATACCGCGAAAGAACAAATGGAAGCGTTTTCCGACGTTCTTGACATCGATATCGGAAAGTGCGAATTCTTGAAGCGGCTCTCCATGGATTCCGAATCCGAAACGGATAAGGGCGCAGGGCAGAGCGCAGATCGGAGCGCAGGTCAGAGCACAGACCTGAGCGCCGGAGTCAAGCACGCGAAAGCGGTCGATTCCGGCAATCTGCATCAGGATAAAACCGCCCGCAGCCAAGAAGCACATCTGGATGTCCTCATTAGCGGTATTCAGGAGATCACAAATGCGCTGCTATCCGACTATCGGCTAAACGACATGATGTTCATGATCCTTGAGACCATGTATCGGGGGTTTGAATTCAATCATGTCATATTCTGCATGATGGAGATGAACCGGACCGGTATGCTCGCCCGTCATGCATTCGGTGCGGACATCGAGGGCGTCACCGAAAAATTCGGCTTCAAAATTTCAAATGTCCCGACGGACATTTTCAACATGGCTCTTTCACAGCAAAGGGATATTATCGTTGAAGACGCCAAGGCTCCCAACATCATCCGCCTAATTCCCGCGTGGTATCAGCAGGCGTTTTCAGCACCCGCTTTCGTCATCTACCCGATCATTATCAAAGATACCCCCTTTGGCCTCTTCTATGCCGACAAGAAACAGAAAGGCGTCATTTTGTCGCCGGTTCAGCTCAATTATATGAAAACCCTGCGCAACCAATCGATTCTTGCCATTAAACAGAAGCTTTGATATATGAAACGGAAACTGGCTGAAACCGTCTCTGGTTTGTTTGATCAGTATCGGACTTGTCACCGGGCCGGCCCTCTCTGCTCATTCAACGCTCACCGAATAACCGTCAAGAAGGAGAAGACGCTATGAAACTCAACAAGAACATGGGAACGCTGGACCGCATCATCCGGGTGACGATTGCCGTCGTGATTGCAGTTCTTTACTTCAGCGGCAATCTTTCCGGGCTGGCAGCCGTCATTCTGGGCATCCTGGCTGTCATCTTCGTGCTCACAAGCATTGTCAGTTTTTGCCCGCTTTATCTTCCGATCGGGCTTTCCACATGTAAGAAATAAAAATTCGCGCCGGTCAAGGTGAAAGCAGATCCGGCAGCTTGAGCCGGCCGGCGGTGCATTGCATCCGTCAAAGGCTGCCAACCGGTTATCCTTAAGCACCATCCTCCCCCGACCCTACCCTCCTGCATGTGAATATCCTTGACAGCCCCGGCCGCAGTTGCTATCCCCAAAAACTCAAGAAGCGATCCTGTCCGCCGGAAAATAATCGACCCGCCGGATCAAGGCTCAAACAGCCAGAGAGAGTGCCATGTCGAAAAATAAAATCGGGGAACTCTTAATCCACCGAAAGCTGATCAGCAAGGAGCAGTTCGATCAGGCCCTTGAGAGGCAACAGGCGAGTCCTTCGCAGCCGATCGGCCAAATCCTTTGTCAGATGGGTTATTTAAAAAAAGCGGATTTAGGCTTTGTACTCGACTACAACAAAAAACGCCGCAGACTTGGAGAAATCCTCATCTCGCGGAATCTGATCGACGCGGGGCGGCTGGAAAACGCACTCACGGTCAGCAAGAACGAAAATATCCAGCTCGGCAAGGCGCTGGTCCGCCAGCACCTGCTCGATGAGGAGAATTTGGCTCGCGCCATCGCCTTCCAGCACGACATGAATTTCATCGACCTGGCCGGCGCGCAGTTCGATCCGGAACTGGCCGGCTTCGTCAATGCAACATTTGCCCAGCGCCACCGGATTGTACCCGTCAGGAGCAAGGATGAAAGCCTGATCATTGCCATGGCCTATCCTGTTTCACGCGATGAGCTTTCACAGATCGAAAAATGCTGCCAGATGCGAATCGTTCCGGTCATTGCCAAAGAAAGCGACATCGCCATCGCTCAGCAGAAGGTATATCATCTTGCCGGGACCAAAGAACGGGCCGAACTGAATTTCAACTTCGACATGCTCGAAGATCAGGTACGCGACAGCGGCAAGTCAAAATACGTCAGTGACGTCATCAGCGGCGATGTCGATTTCCTGGTCAAACGGATCATTTCCACCGGCATCCGGGACGGGGCCAGCGACATCCATTTCGAGTCCACAGAGAACGGCATGGCGGTTCGCTACCGCCTGGACGGAATTCTGCAGACCATCGGCATGGGGACCGACGATACACTGATCAGCACAAACGCGCGCCAGATCGTATCCAAAATAAAAATTCTCTGCGACATGGATATCTCCGAACGCCGCCGCCCCCAGGACAGCAGTTTCAAGATGAAAGTCTCCAAGGACGGCAACTTGCGAAGTGTCGATTTTCGTGTTTCCACCGTGCCGACGCAGTTCGGCGAGAACGTGGTCATCCGCATTCTGGACAAACGGAGCGGATCCATGTCCCTGGAGGAACTGGGATACTTTCCCGATGATGTCGCCGCCCTTTACAATGCCCTTGATAAACCGACCGGCATCTTTCTTGTAACCGGTCCGACAGGCTCCGGCAAGTCCTCAACGCTCTATGCCGTGCTCTCGCGCATCAATACGCCGGGAGTCAAGACGCTTACCATCGAAGATCCGATCGAGTACGGTATCGAAGGGATAACCCAGACCGAGGTCAACGAAATTATCGGCAATACCTTTGCCCATCTGCTTCGCGCCTTCATGCGCCAGGACCCGGACAACATCATGGTCGGGGAAATAAGGGATATTGAGACCGCCACCATCTCCATGCGGGCCGCGCTTACCGGGCATACGGTGCTCTCGACCCTGCACACAAACGATGCCACCAGCGCCGTGACGCGACTGATCGACATGGGTCTGGAGCCAAGCCTGATCTCCACCACCCTTCGCTGCGTGCTGGCCCAGAGACTGGTGCGCCGTATCTGCCGCCAATGCGCCGCACCGTATCAGCCCCCCGACCCATTGCTTGCGGAATTCGGCATCCCGGTCAAAAACATGGTGGCATTCCGCCACGGAAAGGGATGCCCGGCCTGCAACTTCACCGGTTTCAAGGGCCGGCGTCCGATCGTGGAATTATGGCTTCCCGCGCGGGATGAACTGCTGATGATCAACCGGCGGCCGGACAATCTGACGCTGCGAAACGCCGTGTTTTCGCAGCCGGGCCGCCTGACAATGATTGAGGACGGCTTCCGGCGGGTTCAGGCCGCGGAGACCACCCTGGAGGAATTACTGAGGGTCATCCCCTATGAACAGATCGAAGCGGGCCGAGACAAGGCGGCAAAGCTGTTTGTCTGATAACGGACATCCTGCTTTAGCCTCATCAGCATAGAATTTATTTATAAAGAATTATTATTAGTTAATAATCTCTTGACGAAATATTCCGGTTTGGTTATTATCTCCCCAAGCGACATAAAGCCTGAATAAGGCCGATCGGTATACAAACTTTGTTGAGGAGGACAGCATGATGAAACTGAATGATATCCGCAAGGATTTGAAACTGGTGAATGCCATTGACTGGCACATGACACCTGAAGAGGCGGTTGTTTTATATCTGGAATGGGGGAACAACTGGGCGCACGGCGTCAACCTCATCCGCTCAAAAAGTGATGTCAGTCATTATTTTGTGGTCAACAACTGGGGGAAGGCCCCGGTTGTCTACCTGATCCGCAGAAATTCGGAAGAAGCGGTGGAACTGGCTGAATTCGAGCTTCCCGATCCGGTCAAGGAAATTTTTCAAAAATCCGTTGCTTTCAACAAAGGCGTCTATGCCGTTGAGGGTCCCGTGAAAGAATGGCTCCAAAAAGAACTGCTGAATTGATCCGGAAAACCCTCGGGAGTCCGATAATGAATACAGAAATATCCAGACTCGATCACATGGTTGATGTGCTGAAAGATAACGGGTTCAGACTCACCCCCCAGCGAATCGCCATTGTCGAGATACTGGCAAACAGTTGCGAGCATCCCGGCGTGGAACAGATTCATCGTGAAGTAACAAAACGCTTTTCCACAACGAGCCTTGCCACCGTTTACAAGACCGTCTCATTGCTGAAAGATCTGGGAGAGGTGATGGAGATCGGCTTCGGGGATGAGAACAACCGCTACGACGGCAGAAATCCTCACCCTCACCCCCATATCATGTGCGTGAAATGCAGATCCGTTACAGATCCGGATCTCTTCGCGCTGAATGCCTTGTCATGGGAGCTTGCCGAGGAGACGGGCTATAAAATTCTCTCCCATCGTCTCGATTTTTTCGGAATATGCCCCGAATGCCAGAAAAACACCCAAAATTAATTGACCCCAACCAATACCAAAAGGAGATACCATGAGTCAGACAGAAAAAAATTTGTTGGAAGCTTTTGCCGGGGAATCCCAGGCCAACAGGAAATACCTCGCGTTCGCCAAGCAGGCGGACAAGGAAGGATATCCCCGCGCAGCCAGACTCTTCAGGGCCGCGGCCGAGGCGGAGACCGTCCATGCCCACACGCACCTGAAAACGGTCGGAGGCATCCGCAGCACGCTGGAAAATCTGAAGGAAGCCCTGGCCGGTGAAACCCATGAATTCAAATCCATGTATCCTGGAATGATTAAAACCGCTGAAGCCGAAGGCGACAAAAATGCGGTCCGGACTTTCACCTACGCCAATGAAGTGGAAAAGATCCACGCCGCCCTTTACCAGAAAGCGCTCGACAACCTGAGCGATCAGGCGGCAACGGACTATTATGTGTGTTCGGTATGCGGATATACCTGTGAAAACGAGCCGCCCGATTCCTGCCCGGTCTGCAAGGCAAAAGCCAAGGCCTTCGTCAAGGTGGATTAAAAAAAGGGGATTTTCATGAAATGCCCGCTTTGCCGTTCAACGCGTTTTTATATCAAGGATCCGGAAGATGCCTATGAAATCTATCCGTTCAATTGCGGTGACGGTTCGATTTGCTTTGATCCGGACATTGACCCGTCCAGCGTTCCGGCAATTGGGGACGGGACGCAAACCTTCTGCAATCAATGCGCCTGGCATGGAAAATATCAAGAACTGAAACAGACCTGAGTGAACCCGTAACCAGGAAAAGGCATCGGCGTTCATCTGAAAGACCAGGGGAAAAAGGCGGCCGCGTCTTTTTCCCTTTTCCCGGTTTGTCGGCGGCAGAAACTATTTGGCCAGCCTGATCATCAACGCGGCGGTCATTCCCCACACCCAGTTGAAAAACAGCACGCATACCGGCGTGTAAAGACCAAGCTTCAACCCCGCAATGCCCTTGTGGGCCAAGAACGGAAAAACATAGAAAAGCTGAAACGCTGTTGGAAACAGGCTCAGGACACAGCCTTTTGCAAACAGCCGCGAATTGAGAAACGGAAGTATAAAGAGAAGGCCCCACAACCCTCCCCACACGATCCTTGGATACAGCCACTCCGGACTCAGCGCGGGCGCCATGGATACCCCGATCGCGCGGGTGATCCCGTGATGCCCAAAGAACCAGACGGTTAAACTGTTGGCCAGAGCACCAATGCTGCCTGCTGCAAAAAACAGCAATAGCTTTTTCATCGAACATTCCTTTATGATTGAATAAAAGAGCTGCCGCCGGAATTATCCGGGCCGATCCGATAAATGAAATATCTTCCGGGCTTCACCCCGGGGGGCGTATCAAGGGGCATCAGGCCGCTAACCCGCAGGGAGACATTGGCAACGATGAGTCCATCGGGCGCCATCAACGGTTTGAGCAGATCGCCCATTTGCCGGGCCAGCGCTTCGTAGGCCAGGGCATCACTGGTTCCCAGATCGACGTGCGCCAGGGCCGCCTTTGCCGGCAGCCGCCCGGATGCGGAAATCAGGGTGTGTTCGATGTCCCCGAGAATCAGGAATGTCTCCGGCGGCAGCGACCCGGCATGCGCCCGGATCTCGCGCTCAAATACATAGATCTCTCTATCCGGCAAGAGCTCCCGAAGATGGTCATAGGTGCGTCCGTTGCCAAGACCAAGCTCCAGAACCGGCCCTGCGATATCGCCAACGGCTTCGGCGGCCCAGTTCAGGCATGCCCGCTGGGCCTGCATTCGCCGGATAAAACTATCGAGTCTGCTCATTTTGCGTTTTCCCTGCCGCGCAACCGCAAAGGTACATACCGCAATAACACGTTGCAATCCCCCTTGCGTTTTGTTATCTGATTGACAGTCAGGCCAATACCATTTTTAAGCAGAAAGATAAACCTGAATCCTTTTCTAAACAGGGGGGCTCATGAAGGAAAAGACAAAAGAAAACGTTCACGCGGCTTTTGTCGGCGAGGCAAAGGCGTATTTCAGGCTTCTGGCTTATGCGGAAAAGGCCGAAGAAGAAGAAATTCCGCAAATTGCGCTCCTGTTTCGCGCCATCGCCGAGGCGGAGCGGGTTCATGCGGCGCGCAATCTATCGCTGGTAAAGGACATGGTGGTGAAAGATACGGACACCAATCTGAAGAATTCATTCAAACGCGAAAAGTCCATCAGCGAAAATGAATATCCGGCGTTTATCAGCGATGCGGAACAGGAAGGCGAGCAGGCCGCCGCGCTGGTTTTCAGCCAGGCCAGGGACGCCGAGGCGGTTCACTCGAAATTATACGAGCGCGCCCTTTACCACGTCATCAAGGATGAAATGAAAGCCTATCATGTCTGCCAGGTCTGCGGGTACGTCACGGACAAGGAAACACCGGACAAATGCCCGATCTGCGGAGCCGTGAAAGAGAAATTCAAACGGATCGACCCTCCCGAAACGCCGAATTGAGGAATGTTTCCAATATCCTGAAACACAAACAACCGATTGCATTCCGGCCCGTAATGTGAAATATTCATTTCCAAACATGCAGCCTTAACGTGCAGGAGGGAACATGGGAAAACGAAAAAAACGGTCCAGAGCAAAAAAACCGCAACCGAAGCCCATCAGCCAGACCCCGAAGCCGCCGTCCCTCAGCCAGGAAATCAATACCATCATCCAGTTGTCGCACCAGAGAGAAGCGCGGTTATTGACCCTGGGAAAGCTGGTTTTCTTTTCAACGGAAACCGGAGATGCGTGGATACTGGACCCGGTCGGCGGGCGCGCCAGATGCCTGAGCCTGGACGGTGAAAAACAGCCGATTGCAATCCATGAATCCGCCGCGGATTCCGGCATCGATTGGGATTCCGAATATCGCATCAAAGGCAGCCTGTTTACCGTGCTGGAATATTCCGGCTCGGTGCGCACCATCCTGGGATATCCGACACTCAAAATCGAAGCGGCCATCCGGCAGCAAGGCGTGTGATCCGAGGGTTCCTTTTTTCACATCTTTCTGCGATTTCTTATGCTTCAAGAACTTTCCATCAAGAATTTTGCCATCATCGATGACCTTCGGATCTCCTTTTCCAAGGGATTGACCATCCTGAGCGGCGAAACCGGGGCCGGCAAATCCATCATTCTTCAGGCCGTCAATCTGCTGCTGGGAAGCCGCGCGGGCGCCGCAATGATCCGTTCGGGCGCGGAGGCGGCGGAACTGGAGGCGGCGTTCGACATTTCGCCCGACAGCCGGACGGCCGCCGTGATGACGTCCCACGGATACGACCCCGCCGAAGGACTTCTGGTCCGCCGGATCCTCTCCATCAGCGACCGGCACCGCATTTACGTCAACGGCAGACTGGCGACCATCCAGGTTCTGGCCGGCATCACCGAAAACCTTGCGTCCATCTCCGGCCAGCATGCCCACCAGGGACTGTTAAAGGAGGATCAACACCTGCTGATCCTGGATCAGTTCGGGGGGCTGTCAGGAGATATCGCGGCCCTTCGAAAGGAAGTTCATACCGGGTACCATGCCATGCTGCCCCTGATTCAGAATCTGCACCGCCTTCAGACAGCAGCCCTTCGCCGCAGCGAACAAATTGAACTGCTTTGCTTTCAGAAAAAGGAAATCGCGGACGCCCGCATCCGGTCCGGAGAAGATACGGCGCTTGAAGCGGACCGCATCCGTCTGAAGCACGCCGGCATGCTCTTTCAGACGGTTCAAGGCAGCATCGAGGACCTGTATGTGGGAAGCGGCGCCGTCTCCGAACGGCTATCCGCCATTCGAAAAACAATGGACAAGGCGGCCCGGATCGATCCCGGGCTTACTGCTTTCTCAACGGCGCTGACAGAGGCCGGGTACCGCATCGAGGATATTGTCGAGGGCCTGCGAACCTATCTTCACGCCATTGATACAGACGAAGGTCGGCTTGAAACCGTCGAGGCCAGAATTGATTTTCTGCATAAACTCAAGCGAAAATACGGGGGCTCCCTGGATGCGGTGCAGGCAAGGCTTGCTGAAATCGAAAAGGAACTGTTCGACATCGAGCATATTTCCGATGCGCTGGCGGCGGCCAAAGGCGAGCTGACCCGGCAACATGCCCGGCTCTGCAGGGCGGCAGCGGCGCTTTCCACTTGCCGCACCCGGGCGGCAGCCGCCCTGGCCAAGCGCATCGAATCGGAGATCGGCGCGCTTAAAATGCCCCATGTCCGCTTTCAGATCGCCCT
>JBBIPX010000047.1:0-23062 GCA_037442625.1 Desulfobacteraceae bacterium | reverse complement strand
CCGTCATGTTCTGCCTTAAGCGCCTATCACAGTTCCCCTGACGAGTCAACAGCGACGGCACATGCAATTCCAATTTTCCGTCATCCCAGACTGCGCATCTGCATCAACGCCGGAATTTGAAAGCCATGCCCTGCCCATGCGCACGTAGACGCGGGCATTTCTTTTGACACAGCCCGCTTTTTATCCTAAATATGGCAGCATGAAGAAACCCAGATTATTGATTGTGGACGATGAAACGGACATGCTGCGACTGCTTAGCCGGGCGGTCCGAACGGACATCGACTGCGAGGTCGAAACCGTTTCGGATGCCGCCGCAGCCCTGGATATTTTTCAAAAACGTAGCTTCGATCTGGCGCTGGTGGACATCCGCATGCCGGGGATGGACGGGCTCCAGCTTCTTGACCGGCTTCGCCTTTTGGATCCGGGGCTGACCATCATCATGATGACCGCCTACGGAGCCATTGAAGTTGCGGTAGCGTCCATCAAAAAAGGGGCCTATGATTTTATCACCAAACCCTTTGAACAAAGCGACCTGGTCCGCCTGCTGCAAAAAGGCATCGAACGCAGCCTGCTGCTTCGCGAGAATCGGCAGCTTCAGCAGCGGATCCGAAAGGACGAAACATTCCAGAATTTCGTGGGCGCAAGCCCCCCCATGCAAAAGCTTTATGATGCCATTCAAATGGTCGGCAGAACCGACGTTACGGTGCTGATCACCGGAGAGTCCGGCACCGGCAAGAACCTTGCGGCCCGAGCCATACACGCGCTGAGTCCAAGGGCCGCTCGCCCCTATGTCCATGTCAACTGCCCGACGGTGCCGGAAAACATTCTGGAAAGCGAACTCTTCGGTTATCGAAAAGGCGCTTTCACCCACGCCACCCGGGACAAGACAGGCCTGTTTGAAGAAGCCGAAGGCGGCACCATCTGCCTGGATGAAATCGGCGACATCCCGCTTTCGGTCCAGACCAAGCTCCTCCAGGTTCTGGAGGACAAGCACATCAAGCCTCTGGGCCAGACCCGAACCGTTCGGGTGAATGTCCGGCTGATTGCATCCACCAATCAGGATCTCAAGGCCAGGCTTGCAGCCCGGCAGTTCCGGGATGATCTCTATTACCGCCTGAATGTGGTCAACCTGCACATGCCGCCGCTTCGCGAACGGCGCGAGGACATCCCCCTGCTGACACGGCATTTTCTCGGCCGCTATGCCGCGGAGTTCAGCAAACCCCGAAAGGAAGCTTCCCCCGAATTCATGCGCCGCCTGGTGGACCACCGGTGGGAGGGAAATGTCCGGGAACTGGCCAACCTGATCCAGCGCGCCGTGGTGCTCTCTTCGGGAGAAACGATTCAGCCCGAGGACGCCGGTTGGCAGCCGTTGGACCCGGCGCCCTGTTTTCACGAAGACCAGCTTTTTTCACTTCCCTATCATCAGGCCAAACATCAGGTTATGGCGCAGTTTACGGTCGCCTATCTTCAGCATGTTCTGGATCGGGCGGATGGGAACATCACCCATGCAGCCATCGGGTGCGGGCTCGAGCGCCAGTCTTTCCAGCAGATCATGAAAAAATACGGTGTCCGGCCCGGCGGGCAGAAATCCTCCTGATGTCTTTCCATGCCGCCAGATAAATCTTGCACCGCAAGTTTTATCTTTCATGCCATATTGCCGCCGCATCCGCAAAACCATGACCCAGATGCCTTCCAAGCGAAGTGGCCAGCCTCCGCCCTTCATCGTAACCAATTGAATAACAATCATTTATTTACGGATATGGAACTGCTTTTTCCGAATGGCATGCAGCTTGCTTCAATCTAAGGCGGCATCGGCATTTGATACCATCTGTTGAAAGCGGGCGGGGATTGTCCCCGCCCCGAACAGCCGATCGCGGTGGTATCCGGGGGAAAGGCTGCATGACAAGTATTCTGATCTGGGGCGATGAACACGATTCCTGTTTACTGGCAAAACGGGTGCTGGAAAAACAACGCCATACGGCGGCGGTTTTTACGGCGCTGAACGAAGCCGTGCAGTGGGCCGAAAAGCATCAGCCGGAGCTGGCCATTCTGGATTCCAGGGAAGAAATCACCGCCGTCGGCGCCCTGAAAACCCTTAAATCCCTCAATCCCCTTATGAATGTTTTTATGACAACAACGGATTCTCCAGCATCCGATCATGTGCAAACCATCCGGAGGCTGGGAGCCGAAGTCTTTTTTTCACGGCCGATTGCAATTGAGGAACTCGAGAAACGGGTGCTGACAATATGCTCACAAACGAAAAGGAGGTGACATTTTTTCCCAGTTTCTGTAGTTCAGAGCTTTGTTTCTGACATGGATTTTTCAGAATCGAAGCCCTGAACTACATGCAGGGGAATCCGTCCTGAAGTATCTGTGAATTACGGATTCCGGAACTAACAATAACCACCATCAGTCACAGTAAAAGGAAGATTATGATCACTAAAAGAAATATCATTATAATTCTGTTGTTTCTTCTGGCAGCCGGATCTTATTTTATTCAGCCCGGCGATGCTCAGGACCCGGCCGCACCGGCCACAGCCGATCAACCCGCACCCGCGGTCGTACCGCCTGCAACCGGGGCAGAGGCGGCGCCTCCCGCAGCCACGCCGGCTCCTGCCCTCGCACCGGTGGTCGCACCTCCCGTTCCCACAGTTACCCTTTCACTTGACAAAACCACCGTGGACAATGGCGGCGCTGTCACTGTTAAAGGCCAGGGCGTGCCCGGCAAACCCGTCTATCTGGAAGTCTGGTCCGAAAAACAGGTCAAATCCTCCTTTTTTGACGCAAAACCCGACAAAGACGGAAAAATCCCCTATAAGCTGTATCTGACCCATTCCCTGCCCGCGAGTTATAAAATTTATGCGCCCAAGGACAAAAAAAATGTATTCGACGCTTTCAAAGCCAAGGGAAGGGGCTGGGCTTACTCCGACGCCCTGAAAGAAATGGGCGCGGATGCGGCCTATACGGCGCCCGCAAAAATCCAGATCGATGCCTATCAGTCCACGATTATGGCCGGCATTATCGGCTCACGGGGCGATAAACTCCCGGCACTGGACGACAAGGAAAACCGCAAGAGGGCCATGCAATTGACAAAGGCCCGTTTTTCCGGCATCGGCAAACTGATCAGCCCCACAATCGACATGAATGCCGACGGATCCTTTATTGCCAAAGTTGACATTCCCCAGGGCGCCGCGCCTGGAAAATATTTCATCACGGCATATGCGGACAAAGCCGTCCACAGCCAGCCGGCTGTTGTTGAAAACAACATCCGCTTTCCCATGATGTATCTTGCCAATGCCGGCACCAGTTTGAACCTGCTCTGGCCCTTTCTGCTGACGCTCGGCATCGGTATATTCGGCGTTCTCATGGGTGCGGGCGGCGGATTCCTGCTGAACCCCATCCTGGTCTCCCTGTGGCCCCTGCCGCATACCGTTGTTGCCGGAACCGTCATGCCGACTGTGCTCTTTTCCCAGGCCAGCGGCATCTACAATTACTCCAAGATCAAATTCATCAGTTGGAAACTGGGAATCACCATGGGCCTTGCCATGCTCGCAGGCGGCTTTATCGGTCCCAAAATGACCGAACTGATCACCCTGGATCAGTTTAAATTCGTCTTCGGATGGATTCTGCTGATTCTGGCCGCCCTGATGTTCTGGCAGACCACGCCGGGCTATATCTCCAAGAACAAGAAGGAACAGGCCATCATGGCGGAATTCAAGAAACGCGCGGAGGCCGCGACAAAAGCCAAATAGCGTTGTTTTCGTGTTATTTCATGAAAATCAACTGTGGTTCTCACCATACTTAAATAAGGAGCACAACACATGATCGTTGAATTTTGGGGCCAGGAATTTAAGGTAAACATCGTTTTTGGATGCATCGGCGCATTCTTGCTGGCAATCGTATCCTCCATGTTCGGTTTTGGCGGGGGACCCTTCATGGTCCCCCTGATGACGGTGGGTCTGGGGCTTCCCATGTATCTGGTGGTGGGCAGTTCGCTGACCGCCATTTTCTTCAACACCCTGATGGGCACCATGCGGCATTACCAATTCGGAAACTTTGATATGACGCTGTTTCTGATCATGTTTCCGGCGGCCATCCTGAGCGGCTACATCGCCCCCCAGATCGCCAAACGCATCAGCCCGCTGATGGTAAAACGCATTGCGGTGGCGGGATTGCTGCTGCTGGGGCTCAACCTGCTGGGCGTTTATTAACCGCACATCCCTATCGTCACGGAAGTTAAGCGCAGGGGGCAAATTCCTTTTGCCCCCCGCCTGTTTTTTTGATATTCGGAGAAGGACTATGGAAAAAGAAATATACAGTCTGTGCTTTATGTGTTCCATTCGCTGCCCGATCAAGGTGCTGGTTGATTTCGGACAGGTGAAATGGATCGAGGGAAACCCCCATGTTCCCGGCATGGAAGGCAGCCTTTGCCCGCGGGGAGCTGCCGGAATATCCCTGCTCTCCGATCCGCAAAGGGTGCAGTCCCCCATGATTCGCACCGGAGAGCGCGGAGAGGGAAAATGGCGGAAAGCCACCTGGGATGAGGCACTGGACTATGCGGCCGACAAACTGAAGCAGACCATCCAGACCCACGGTCCGCAGAGCGTGGTGTTCGGGGAACGCACCAATCTTTCCACCCACGTCAGCAAGACATTCATGAAAGCCATCGGCTCTCCCAACCATTTTACCCACGATGCGCTCTGCAAGGGATCGGTGAACACCGCCTGCCGCAGCCTTTTCGGCCATACCGACGCCCAGATGGGGATGGATTTGAAAAACAGCCGGCATGTCGTTCTCTATGGCCGCAACATATTTGAAGCCATTTCGGTAAAGGAAGTCAACAACCTGATGGATGCCATGTCGGCAGGCGCCAGGCTCACCTACATCGACCCTCGGGTGTCGGTGACGGCAACCAAGGCACACCGTTACTGGATGATCCGGCCGGGAACGGATCTGGCCCTCAATTACGCCCTGATTCATGTCATTCTGGCCGAACGCCTTTATGACGCGGCTTTCGTAGAGCGATGGGTCTCAGGGCTTCCCGAACTCCGGAATTTTGTCCGCTCCTATACCCCGGAATGGGCTGAGCTGGAAACCGGCATACCGGCATCGGAGATCATCGCACTGGCCCGGGAAGTCAGCAACGACAAACCGTCCGTCATCTTTCATTTCGGTTATCGCGGGGCCCATCACGCAAATGAAATTTACCTGCGCCGGTCCATTCTGATTTTAAATTCCCTGATGGGCAGTGTTGAAGCCAAAGGCGGGCTTTTTTTCAAAAAAGGCCCGGGCGCCCTCGGCAAAAAACCCGCCCGGAAACTGACCGAGCAGAAATTTGAAAAAATTTCCCTGCCCAGATTCGACAAGGTCGGAACCCCGGATTTTCCCCTCCCGGACCCGGATCACGGGGTCGCTCAGATGCTGGCGCCGGCCATATTAAACGATGATCCGTATCCGATCAAGGCCCTGATCGCCAACCGGTTCGATCCCCTCCAGTCCATCCCCGACACGAATCAAATGAAAAAAGCCCTTAAGAAGCTGGATTTGATTGTCGCCATCGACATCAATTACAGCGACATCGCCTGGTATGCGGATGTGATTCTGCCGGAATCCCTTTATCTGGAAAGAACGGACTGCATTCAGCAGGCCAATGGCCTTAAACCGCAGATGTTTTTAAGGCGACAGGCCGTTCCCCCCCGGTACGACACCCGTGAGGCGGCCATGATAATCAAACAGCTTGCGGAACGGGTCGGCACCGGCGCCTATTTCCCCTATGCCGGCATGGAAGAGCTGGTCCGCTGGCAACTGGAACCTACCGGATTCACCCTTGAGGATTTCGACGCCAAGGGATTTGTGGCTTATGGCAAGGAACAGATTTTCTGGGACCGCAAGGACGGCATCCAGTTCAAGACCCCGTCCGGAAAAATCGAACTCAAGTCCGCGCTTCTGGAGAATGCCGGTTTTTCCTCTTTTCCGGATTGCAAACCCGTACCGGTCAATTCGGGAAATATTTTCCGGCTGGTTGTGGGCAGGACCGCTCTTCACACCCACGTGTCCACCCAGAACAACCTTTACCTGAGCGAGCTATTTTCCGAAAACCGGCTCTGGATCAACTCCAAGAAAGCCGACGCCCTTGGAATCCGATCCAACGACACCGTGGATGTTGCATCCACCTGCGGATCCGGCCATATCAAGGCCTTTGTTACGGAGCTCATTCATCCGGAGGCCGTGTTCATGATTCACGGGTTCGGTCATGAGGCCAGGCTGGCAACCCGCAGCTATCATCAGGGACTTTCCGACAGCGTGATTCAGGAGAATATTTCCGACAGGATCGGCGGCAGCCCTGCACTTCATGATACATTTGTTACTGTCAACCCCGCCTGACAGGAAGAAGGATACCAAGAACAATGAGCAAATATTACTTGTTTCAGGACAAAACCAAATGCATTGGCTGCCATAGCTGCGAAATCCAGTGCAAAAGCAACAAGGGGCTGCCGTCCGGCCCCAAGCTCTGCCAGATCATGACCATCGGTCCCAAATTTGTCGGCGGCCTTCCCCGGGCGTCCTACGTCTTCATGCCCTGTTTTCACTGTGAAAACCCATGGTGCGTGGCTGCCTGTCCGACCGGCGCCATGCAGAAGCGGCCCCGGGACGGCATCGTTTTTGTGGATCACTCCCTGTGCGTGGGGTGTAAAACCTGCATCACGGCCTGCCCGTGGGGAGCACCGCAGTGGAATCCTGAAATCGGCAAGGTCGTCAAGTGCGATTACTGCATGGACCGCGTTGATAAAGGATTGAAGCCGGCCTGTGTCACGGTGTGCACCACGCATTGCCTGGAATTCGGACCTGCGGAATCCATGGGACAGATCCGGCGGGAACGTCATGCGGCGATCATCGCCGCTATGGAATAAAGAGAGGGAAAATGCCTGATAACGGTTGTCCGGTGAATGCCGCCATTATCGACCTGGATCGCATCATTCATTCCGGATCCCTGAAATTTCCCAAAAGCCGGCGAAGGACAGAGGAAATCCTGGCCCTGATGCAGGATGTCGCCTGGGGAAGGGCCGGAAAGGACCACCTGTCCTCCCTGAAAATCCTGGCAGACGAGCTGGGCGACGAAGGCCCGGATGAAATCTGCAAAACCGTGGCTGTCTCGGTCAAGGAAACCCTGACAGAGCATCATGAAGTGTTTGTTAGCCATGTGGAAACCCATAACTGCGCCACCGGAGCCTGCGTCAAGCTGGCGCCCGCTCCCTGCCAGATGACCTGCCCGGCCGGGCTCGACATCCCGACCTATGTCACACTGATCGGCATGGGCCGGGATGCGGAGGCCATCGATGTCATCCGGCAGGACAATCCCTTTCCCTGGGTGTGCGGCCTGGTCTGCACCCGGCCCTGCGAATTCATGTGCGTGCGGGGAAGGATCGACGAGCCGGTTTCCATCAAGTTTTTAAAGGCATTCGCCGCAGAGCGGGCCATGTCCGAAAGGCTGTACCTGAATCCGGAAAAAGACCCGGACAAGGGTCAGAAAGTCTGCATCATCGGCGCCGGCCCCGGAGGCATGAGCGCGGCCTATTACCTGGCACTCAGGGGGTATGGTGTCACCGTAATCGAGTCTCTGCCCGTTGCCGGGGGCATGATGATGATCGGTATCCCCAGATACCGACTGCCTCGCGAGGTGATTGACCGGGAAGTGGCCATGCTGGAGGATCTCGGCGTTGAATTCCGGTTCGATACCGAATTCGGAAAGGATATCACGCTCGAAGCGTTGAAAACCGAAGGTTTTGAGGCATTCTTTTTTGCCATTGGCGCCCACAAATCCTTTCAACTCAATATCCCGGGGGAAAATGCCTATCCCCAGGTCCTTCAGGCCATCGATGTGCTGAAACGGGTCGCTCTGGGAGAGCGGAAAATTCCCGGGAAAAAAGCTGTCATCATCGGCGGCGGGAATGTGGCCATTGATGCGGCCAGAACCTGCCTGCGTCTGGGAAGCGACCAGGTGACGCTGGCGTACCGGCGGACCCGCGCGGAAATGCCTGCGGATATCGAGGAAGTGGAGCAGGCGGAGGAAGAGGGGATTCACATCTCTTTTTTGACCATACCCGCAGAGATTCTCGGAGAAAACGGCAGGGTGACGGCGCTTCGCTGTATCCGGGCGGAAATGGTCGCACAGGAAGGCAGCGACCGGAAATATCCGGTTCCGGTCGCGGGCAGCGATTACCTGATTGAAACCGATGTGGTGATTTCAGCCATCGGTCAGCAGGTGGACCAGGACTGCCTGTCATCGCTCCCCGATCTGAAATGGACCCGGAGAAACACCCTGGATGCCAGCAAGGTCAGCATGGAAACCGCCATTGCCGGCGTCTTTGCCGCCGGCGATGCGGTGACGGGCCCCGCAACCGTGATCGAGGCCATCGGCGGCGGCAAGCGGGCAGCAGACGCCATTGACCGGTATTTATCCGGCATTCCCCAGCCCATGATGCCGCCGGTTCCGGTTCGAAGGGGAAGAACCGAGTGGCTGGAAGTGCCGGCCAGCACCAAAATGGTTCTGAAGCGACCCCACATGCCGTTCCTTGCCATTGACCGGCGGCGGACCACATTTCAGCAGGTTGAGCTCGGATATACTGAAAACATGGTCCGTGAGGAAGCCAGAAGGTGTCTGCGCTGCGATGTCTGCCTGCGCTGCGGCCGCTGCGTGGAAATCTGCAGGGACAAGATGGGCGTGGACGCCCTGAAAATGGGTTATATCAATTTCGATCATCCGGGCCCCACGGATTTCAGAATCACCGAAGAGCGCTGTATCCTCTGCGGGGCCTGCGCCGCCAACTGCCCCACCCGGGCCATGAAAATCGAAGACCGGAAAGGGGAAAGAATCCTGTCTCTTTGCGGAACCATATTGAACCGCCAGAAACTGACCTGCTGCGAAATCTGCGGTACGGTCATGGGGCCGGCCAGGTATCTGGAGTATATCCGCAACAAAACCCGCTCCGTCATTCAGTTTGCCGGCATCCGCCCGATTTGCGACGCCTGCGCCCGAAAATCATCGGCCGGGTTCATCGACGAGATTACCCCTGTATGAGAGAAGACTTCGTAGCGGCTTAATTTTGATGAACTCGCAAAAAGTCAAAATTGTGATGGCAAAGTAAAAAGTTCGCAGACGAGGCACACGAATCCTGAGGAATGAGGCGGGTACGCCGCAATGACAAAGGATGACGTGCAACGAAGTATCCGGACTTTTTGCGAAGCCATCAATTTTCATTTCCAGAAAGGCCGGGCAATTCCTCCAATCAGTTTCTGCTGCTTCGGGCGGCCGCTCAGGATGCGATCGAGCCGTTTATGCTGCCGGCCATGAAAAGTATCTGCGAAGGGCCGGATTAAACCCGTCTGGAAGACTTTTACGGAAACGGCCGAATCGGATTCGCGTTTTTAATCGGCATACAGAACGCACTTACCGGTTCAGGGGCGGAAATGCCGGTGAAACGGTTTCTGCGGCCGTACTAGGAGAATCAGCCCCAGAACGACAAAGGGAATGCTCAGCCACTGCCCGACGCTGAGCGTCTGGCTTGCCTCGTATGCCGCCTGGCGGGTTTTCAGAAATTCGAGAAAAAAACGGGCCGTAAAGACCAATACCAGAAACAGGCCCAGCAGCATCCCCTGCCTGCCGGCGCCCGTCTTGCGGCGATACACAAAAATCAGCAGCACAAAAATGATCCCGTACGCAGCCGCTTCATAGAGCTGAACCGCATGCCGGGGAACCGCATCCACGCTTTCAAACACCACAGCCCAGCTTCGGGTTGAAGGGATTCCGACAATCTCGGAATTGAAAAAATTTCCCACGCGGATAAAAAAGCCGGCCAGAGCAACGGGAAGAACGATGCGATCGAGCAGCCAGAGATAGGAAGGACGGCCGGCGCCCCTCGTAAACACCAGCAGCGACACCAGTATGCCAATCGCGGCCCCGTGACTGGCCAATCCGCCTTCCCAGATTTTGAGGATCTCGACGGGGTGGGCAAGATAGAAAGCCGGGTCGTAAAACAGGCAATGCCCCAGGCGGGCTCCCGGAAGAACGCCGATGAACATATAGGCGAAAAGGATTTCAAGCTCGGTTTCCGGCCGGTTTTCCCGCCTGTAAATCCACTGCATGATCTTGTAACCCGCCAGAAATGACGCTGCAAAAAAGACCCCGTACCAGCGGATGGCCAGGGGGCCGACTTGAAAGATGACGGGATTTATATTCCAGTGAAAGGGCATTGCCGGGTTTCCAGAAAACGGTGCCTGTAAAATCTATAGGATAAAATCGGTCGCCAGGAACTGGCTCTGATGGTTTCTGACAATGCCTGTAATGATCTCTTTATTCAGCGGGGTCTGTTTGGCGGCCACAATCGTTCGGATCGAAAAAACGCGCAGGGCGTCTGAAACCGAAAGCGTCCCCTCTGCGGAGTCCTTGCGTCCCGCAAACGGGAAAATGTCCGGACCCCGCTGGCACTGGCTGTTGATGTTCACCCGGCAGACCTGATTGACCAATGGATCGATGAGATGCGCCAACTGATCGGAGTCCCTGCCGAAAATACTGACCTGCTGGCCATACACAGAATGGATCATGTAGTCGATGGGCTCACGGATAGCGTCGAATTGCAGCACCGGAATCACCGGCCCGAACTGCTCTTCCCGGTAAATCCGCATCCGATCGCTGACCGGATACAAAACCGCCGGAAAGAAAAAACTGCCGTTGACCTTTCCGCCGGCTTCATTGACCACGGTCGCCCCATGGGAAAGCGCATCCGCTACAAGGCCCTGCAGATAGCCGGTCTTTTCATTTTCAGCCACCGGCGTGATAAAGACATCCTCCTGCCAGGGCATGCCAAAGGGCAAATTGTTGACCGCTGTGGCCAACCGCAGGAGAAATTCATCCTTGACGGCGGAAGCCACAAACAGGATCTTCAGCGCGGTGCACCGCTGACCGTTGAAAGACAGGCATCCGAGCAGGCATTCCTGCACGGACAGGTCCAGGTCGGCATCTTTGAGAATGATTGCGGGATTTTTGGCTTCCAGGCCCAGCACGCAGCGCAGCCGGTTCGGCCGGGGATGGAGTTTTTTAAGGACATTTGCGGTTTTACTGTTGCCGATCAGTGCCAGGACGTGGATATCGCCGGTTTTCATCAGCGGCGGGATGATGCTGCGGCCTTCGCCATAAATGATGCTGATCACCCCTTTTGGGAACACATCGCAGAAAATGCCGAGCAGCGGGGCATACAGCAGGGCGCCGTGCTTGGGCGGCTTCAAGATGACGGTGTTTCCCATGATCAGGGCCGGGATCAGGGTGGTGAATGTCTCATTCAGGGGATAATTGAAGGGTCCCATGCAGAGCACAACCCCCATCGGCGCGCGCCGAATTTGAGCGACAATGCCTTCTTCAATGGCAAACCGCGACGACGCCCGGTCCAGGTCCTTGAGCGCCCCGATGGTATCGTTGATGTAAACAACGGTCCGGTCGAATTCCTTGACGGAATCCTTCAGGGTTTTGCCGACTTCCCACATCAGAAGCTGAACGATCCGCTCTTTTTTTTCGAGCATGCGGAACACAAAGCCTTCCATGTGCCGGATTCTCTCCGCCACAGGCAGGGTCGGCCACATCCCCCGGCCGTGATCATAGGCCGATACCGCCGCATCGAGCGCCTGCATCGCTTCTTTTTCAGTCAATAACGGATAGGTGCCGATCGGAAACGGCGCTGGCGCGCCGTCAACGCTGACCCATACCGGAGAAAAAACCTGCTGCCGCGGGCCATCCCACTGCCGGATCTCGCCGTTGATCAGATACCCGGTCTGCACAAACGGGATATCGCGCCGAAGGCCATCAGGAATATCGGATACCCTCGGAAAAACGCTTTCAATTCTCTCGCTTAGGCTCATGTGTGCTGCCTCAAAGAAAAATAACGCCTGCCCGGTTCCGGGACACGGTGATCTTCCGCTGATGTGCAATGCCGGTGAAAATTAGATGATTGCTCCGGTTCTGTCAAGTTCGTTTTTTCAGGTTTTGCGGGATGATTTCCCCGAAATTCGAATAACGGGCCCGCCCGGGAGTTGCATTCATTTGTCCTGCGGACAGGGTGATGACGGAAACCCGGAGGTCATTCCATGGCGCGTTTCATGGCATAGGCCAGATCGAAAATCTCTTCGCCCACCCGCAGGGTCTCGGCGATGCCGCGCGCGTACATGAACTCCGCTCCGCGCATGTTCAGGAAAATGTCAAGGTCCTGCAGGTAGCGCAGCGCGCGGGCATCGTCACTGCCGTCGCCTTTTGCATTGCGGGTCAGGGTGTCCTCGATGCGCTTTCGAAGGGCCGCCCTCTCCTTTTTGCGCAGCATGTTCGTCATCTTTGTCAGCAGTGCATCGTGTTCCATGACAATCCTTGTCAAGAGATTCAGCCCTTCCGGAAGTCACCGTTGCTCATGTTCATGCGCTTTAGAATTTTCTGAAGGGAAAACCGTTCAATGCCGCTGATCCTGGCCGCCTCTGAAATGTTTCCGCGGGTGTGCTCCAGAATACGCTGCACGTAATTTCGGGTAAATTCCCTTACCACCATCTGCTTGGTCTCCTTGTAGGGGGAAAAACCATCGCAGATCTCGCGGCCAAGGGACATGCCGCTTTCCACCAGACGAACATGCGCCGTTTCGATGCGCTCGCCGGGACAGAACACGACCAGCCGCCGCACGAAATTGAGCAGCTCGCGCACGTTGCCCGGCCACTGGCGGCATGTCAGATATGACAGGGATTCATGGGAGATTTCCTTTTGCGGCGCGCCCAGTTCGCGACAAATCCTTAGCAGGAAATGGCTTGCAATAAGCGGGATATCCTCCGTGCGCTCGCGCAGCGGCGGCACGTTGATGGAGAGCACGTTGAGGCGGAAATAAAGATCTTCGCGAAAACCCTGATCCATGATCCTTGCCTCCAGGTTCTGATTGGTGGCGGCAAGGATGCGCAAGTTGACCCTGACGGCCGCATTGGCGCCCACGGGCCGGACTTCGCCTTCCTGAATAACGCGCAGCAGTTTGGCCTGCACGCCGGACGGGACATCGCCGATTTCATCGAGCAGGATGGTGCCCCTGTCCGCGGCAACAAACAGGCCTTTGCGGCTTCTGTCGGCCCCGGTGAAGGCGCCCTTGACATGTCCGAAGAGTTCGCTCTCCAGCAGGGTGTCCGGGATGGCCGGACAGTTCACGGTGACAAAGGGTGCGCTGGCGCGGTGGCTCAAGGCATGGATGGCGCGGGACACGGGTTCCTTTCCCGTGCCGGATTCCCCCCGGATGAGCACCGTATAGTCGGAGGCGGCCACGGCGATGATGGATTTGCGCAGCCGCCGCATGGCCGGGCTTTCGCCGATGAGCATATGGCTGCACTCGCTTTCGGCGGACTTCTCGCGCAGGCGCATGTTCTCGCGCAGCAGCCGGCTGCGCTCCAGGGCCTTGCCGACAATGCGGAAAAGGTGATCCTGGTCGATGGGCTTGGTGATAAAATCGTAGGCGCCTTCCTTGAGGGCGGCAACTGCCGTCTCCACCGTGCCGAATGCCGTGAGCATGATGACGGTTAGCGATGGGTTGAGCGACAGGGCCGCGGTGAGCAGGTGTTGGCCCGAGATTCCCGGCATTCTCAGGTCGGTGATGAGAATGTCGCAGTCACCGCGCTCCAGATCCTGCAGGGCTTCACCGCCGGACAGGCGCACTTTGCAGTTCAATTCCGGAAAATTGCCGAGCAGAAGGCGGCGAAGCCCGGCTGCAAAGTCTTTCTGGTCGTCCACAATCAGCACGGACTGACCGCGTCCGGCCGCCGATTCCGTTATCAAGCAATCTTCGATCATACGCAGCCTTCAGTCATGCAAAGTCCATGGAAGAAACAGGTGTCAGGGTCAGCATGCCATCCTCGACCGGGAAGCTCAAGAGAAATGTGGCTCCCGGCTGTCCCAGGACTTCCACCGCGCCGCCCACCTTGCGCATGAGTTCGTACACAACGGTAAGGCCCAGACCCGTGCCTTTGCCGATTTCCTTGGTGGTGAAGAACGGATCGAAAATCTGCCCCAGTTGATCCGGCAAAATGCCCGGCCCGTTGTCTGAAACGCTCAGGCACACGGAGCGCGCCTGCGGTCCGGAACCGTTTCGGATGCTGACGACGATGCGGCCCGTTTCCGCGGGGACGGCGTCCAAGGCGTTCACAAGCAGGTTGGTCAGGATCTGCTCCAGAATCGAGGCATCTGCGGCCACGCGCGGCAGCTCGGGTTCCAGGTCAAGTTCCAGAGCCACACCGGATTTGTCCACCTGTACGCGAAATATCTGTGCCATGCCGCGGACCACTTCTCCCAGATCGCTCGAGCCCGAAGCCGGTGCGCTGCCCCGCGCAAGGCCCAGCAAATCCTGAAGCACGTCATGGGCTTTCTGTGTATGCCGCACGATGATCTCCAGGTCTTCCTTTGCCTGCGTTTCCAACTGGCTCTTTTGCAGCAATTGCGCATAGCACCGGATGACGCCGAGGGGATTGTTGATCTCATGCGCCAGCCCTGCTGCCAGCCTGCCCAGGGCGGAGAGTTTTTCGCTCTGCTGCATCCTTGCCAGCAGCCGTTTCTCGGTTGTGGTCTCGCGGATATAGACCACGGCGCGGCCGGCATCTTTGCTGTCTGGCAGCGGATAGATGCTCACCGCAAGATGGCGCAGTCCGGGCAGTTCAAATTCAAGGTTTGACGGAATCTGTGCGGCGATGGCCGCTGCAAGCGCGCCGTCCTTCACAGCAGCGACGGAGATGGACGCCAGCCAGGACTGGATAAGCGCGCCGGGGCGGATGCCATCGGTCAGTGCCTGCGCCGATGGGTTGGCCAGGATCACCGTTCCGCCCGCATCCACCAGGAGCATCGGATCGGAAATTCCCTCAAAAATGAGTTCGAGCAACTTGTTCTGGCGCAGCAGGACATCGATGGCTTCCATGTTTTCGAGGGCGATCCCGACTTGCCGGCCCAGGGCGAGCAGTACATCCGGGGTTATTTCCGGCCGGGGCCGCTCTTCCCAGAACAGCCCCATGAGGCCCCGGTTCCAGTCCGAGGAACTCACCGGCACAAAGACTCTGTCAGTCGCCATGCGCATCCGGCCTTCTTTGACAAGTTCCGCCCAGTCGCCGGGCATGAGCGATTCGCTCTCCGGACCCGGCCAGGCATATTGCTGGCGGCCCAGCGGCGCGCAAAGGTAGGCAGCCCGGCCGGCACCGAAGCGTTTTGCGATGAGCGGCAGGGCTCTTTGCAGCAACTCGCCGTGCCCCTGGCTGCGGTTCAGGTCGGCTATCAGCTCAACAAACAGCCGCACATCCGCGGAGTGCTCGGCCGCCTCCCGGCTCAGGTCCGCCGTGCGACGGCGCACCTTGCTCTCCAGGTTGGCGGCATAATCCTCCAGTTGACCGCGGGCCTCCCGAAGGTGAGACGCAAAGGCCCCGAAAGCTTCCAGCAGCGAATTGATCTCGTCATCCGCATCCAGCCGGTCCAGAATGCTCTGATCCTCGGGTCTTTGAAAATTCTCCCGGAAAATGGCCGAAAGCCGCCTGAGATTTGTAACCACCAGGCGGTTGAAAAAAATCGAAATGAGTAGGAACACGCCCGTAACAATGGCAAAGAAAGACCCGCCGAAGAGGGTGACGGACTCACGGATGTGATTGATGGATTTGTTTACAGGCATGCCCACAAAATCCAGCCCCGCCAGTTCGTCCTGCCTGCGTCCGAAACCGTTTACGGCGCCGTATCGCTCAATAAGAACCCTCGGCGCGTTTTTGGGATCGCCGTGGCAGATCAGGCACTCCTGGTCGAAATGCACGGGCCGGGCCATGACATAGTGCTCAACCCCGTTGATGATGCGGTAGCCGGAATACGTCGTTTCCCCGGGATGTTCCTGGAAATACCCGATGAGACCGCGCTCCATATCGTTGGCGGCGCTTGCCGGGTTGCGCGGGGAGAGAGCCACGCGCCGGTACAGGTATTGATCTCCGTGGGTATTTAAGTCCACCAGCACCTTCCGGGTCACAAAGGAAGTGCTCATGGCTTCAAGCAGAAATTCTTCCGGCGGCAGGGCCTGGCGCACCGCAGGCCGGAGCGTGGCCCGCACATAATCCTGCAGTGAGCTCAAATGTGAAAAAACGATCTCGGCGTTTTCTTCGGCCTCGATGTGAAGCATCTCCCGAAGGTGCATGTTCAGGGCAAACAGGAAAATCACTCCCAGCAGCATAAAGATGGCCGCAAGTCCGATGAGAAATTTGTGCTGGATCTTGAAGTGAAGGTGCTGGGACATGATATTCCTGGTCGGCCTGTTTTGCGCGGCGCTCTTGCGTCGTTCACATGCCCGGGCCGGAGCCGACCCGGGCAAGAGGACTCAGCCGCCGTGTGCGGTCGGAAAGAAGGTGACGCTCACCCAGTAGAGCAGCACCAGGGAGGTGACGCCTATGCACAGGCTCCAGACGATCAGTTTCTTTTCAATGGGCAGGAGCGGTTCATACTCCATCATCTTCATTTCTTCAGCGATTTTATTTTGATCCAGTTCCATGGTTTTCTCCTTTGCGTTTAAAATGGCGTTTGGGCGCGTAAAATCAGACAGTGGGCGGCTTCACGCCGTGGAAGAACAGCCAGGAAATGAACAGGCCGATCCAGATGACGAATCCGAACAGAGAGACCACGTAAACCGCGGCCAGCTTGCCGATGCCCTCGGCCCAGAGTTTCTTGAAGTTCGACACCACGCCGATGGTAAAAAAAGTAAGCACGAAGAACAGCCCGCGAAAGATGCCCGTGCCGGCGATGGTGGCCTTGCCGAACTTGAGCAGGGAGGGGCCGCTGGCGCACAGGGCCAGCATGATCAAAAATGTGATGACATAACCGAGTACAAAGCGCGGAAAGCGGTCCAGCACATCGCTGAACTTCATATGCTCGCCGGGCTTGCGGTCGATGAACGTACACCATATCATGGCAAGGACAAACGCCCAGACGCCGATAAAGACATCGATGAAAATCTTGATGGTGGTGGCGGCCATGGTGACCCAGCCTTCCTGGTAATGAATGCCGAAGTCGGCCAGGGCCTTGGCGCGGATAAGCGCATCCGTGATGGCGCCGCTTGCGATGGCGCCGCCGTCGGACTTCACCGCCAAACCCATCCACGCGCCGGCCACCATGGGCTCGCCGGACAGCGCCCACTGCGCGGCAAAGGGCAGAATCAGCATTTCGATGCAGGTAAAAACCACAACCAGGGACGAAACCATGATCGGCACAATGGGCCTTGCGCGGATGGCACCGCCCGTCGCGATGGCGGCGGACACGCCGCAGATGGAAATTCCAGATGCCAGCGGCGCGGCCCATTCACGGCTGAACTTGAAGTACTTGCGCGCCACGAAGTAAACAAGCGCCCAGTAGATCAAGTAGGCCTCGACGATGGCGCACAGTCCCCGGAAGATGACCGAAGAGGCCAGACCGAGAGCATCCACGGACTTAACGCCAAGCTCCGCACCCAGGATGACGATGGCGATCTTGATGTACATCTCCGGACGCAAGGCTTCCTTCAATTCTTCGGCCAGGGCGGGCGTGAAATTGCCGACAAGGATTCCGGCCACTAGCGCAACGATGAAGCCGGCCTCGCCCGTAAGGCCCAGAGACCAGGAAATGTGAAATTTCGCCAGCGTATCCGGGGTCGCCGCGATCATGGCATATGACCCCGCGGCCCAACAGGCGTAGCTGATGAAAAAGACCGCTGTAAAGGATTTGATGAATTTGGGCACGTCTCCGCCCAGAAACTTAACACCCACGGACAGGAAAATCGTGACGAACACGAACGTGAGGCCCAGAGATACCACGCCGGGCAAGGTTTTGTATGTGTCCGTTGCCGGCGAGAGTATCTTTGCCGCGCTGGTCCATACGTTTGTCTTGACGCTCCAGCCCAGAGCATCCACCCCTGCATAGTTCAACGTCCCGAGCAGGAAGAGGAAAAGTCCCATGATGAGGGCGAGCTTGTCTTCCGTCAACCATCTTTTTTCCGCCATATAAACCTCCCTTTCACCCATGTTCAAAGTTGCGTATGCGGCGTCCGCTCCTTGCACGCGAAAGCGGACAATCGTGGACTGGCACATCGGGAACGCTCCCGGCACGCCGCGGGGCATCAGCACACCCCGGAGAGAGGCGCTCTAAGCCACCTGCTTTGACATAAGCAAAAGTCGGACCTCCATGGCGATCGGTCAACATATTTATTATTATACATTTAATTTGTATTGAAATTGAAAAGTGCCAACCCGGGTTGGCATGCCGCCTTGTCGCAGAGGCAACGGCAACTCCGGAATATCCGGTACAGAGACCTTGTCTTGGGAATTAAGCTGCCGTGGGCACACCGCGCCATTGCCGTATGTCACACAAAAAAAGGGCTTTTCGCGAAACCGTCAAAGTTAGCGAGGGAAATTCCAAATAGTCACTGATGTTGAATCATCGCCGCCGCCGTCAACCAGCACGCCGTCATAGGCAAAAGCAATCGCCCTGGCGCCGGCAGGTATCTGTATGGTTTCATCAAAATCCATTGGCACCAAATGAATCGGATGGTGATTATCTGCGCAATACATATTGACATTGTCAAGAACCGTTCCCTGATTATCCAGAAATAACAACTGGACGATCAGATGGTCAACAGCGCTGAAACCATAATAAAACCCGCCTATCAAATTAACAGTCCCGGAAATTTTCAGTGTTTCAGGCATCATCTGGTAGCGGTAATTCAGCGCAAGCTCATTGGTTTTCCATACCCCCTGCTGTTCCCCTTGCTGCAGTTGAATCATATGATCCGGTTGCGTTATTGTGGCTCCTTTGTAGGAGAACAGTCTGCTATTGCAGCCGGTCAAGGCGACCAGTGCGATCAGGGTCAAACAAACCATTTTTGTGTTTATCACTTATCACCTCCGATATGAGACGGCGTTTCCCGGTATATTGTCGTAGTTAGGGATGGTATGGCAATAAGTCAATATACGGGCGGACGAGAGCCCCCGGTTCATTGTAACCCTTATTCACCTCCTGTTTCACCTTGCCTAACGATCGCTTTTCTCAAAAGCGGCGTCATTCTCGATCATTTTTGTCTTTCCCGTCGGCACTGCGATGAATTGTTGCAGGCCTTCGCGTTTTTAATCCCACCGCCACCCCGAAAAGAAGACACACCACTCCAACCGCGGCAGATATGCCCATCCAGAGGCCACGGGACCTTTCAGCATTTGCGGTATTTTGCTGCGCCGATTCTTTGTCTTTTTGAGCAATCTCCCGCATCCGCGACTCAACCTCGATCTGCTTTTCAAGATCGCTTATTTTAGTTTGATCAGCCGCCTTCATCTGTCTTTCATATTGGAGTTGACTTTCAAGATCACTTATTTTTGCCTGCGCATCCTCATTCATCTGTCTTTCCGTTTGGATCTGCTTTTCAAGATTATTTATTTTTGTCTGTTCGCTGTTTTTCCAAGGGGGCAGCGGCCAAAAAGCCCAGCCACATGAAACCGAGATTAACGAACAAATTGAAATAACCATCACAATAATAAAAATTTTTTTCATAATTCCGACATGATGCCCTTTCACCGACAGCAAATTGATGCAGTCTCGATAGCAAGAAATTTTAAAATACGGACGTAATAAGGTTCCTCGCTGTTTTGACTTCTCCCTTGATGCATCCCACATATGAAGCTCCGATATATCCATATCCGTTGATCGCGCCAGATACCGGATATGAGCTTCCGCTTGATGACCAACAACAGTTTGACCCGAATTACTGGTATTACTGTGAAGATCCTCAAGGCTATTATCCTTCCGTTACAGATTGTCCCGGAGGATGGATGAAAGTGGTGCCGGAGCCGCCGGAGTCTGATCAATAGAGAAAGCTTACCGATTGTAACGGAAAATATCTATTTTGCAGCTTTCCTGGCCAGTCGTGCACCCATTTCAAAGGCATTGAAACAATCAATCGGAAATACATCCCGCCGCCGCTGGGCTTTCTGCTCTGGATCGACCCGGGGAGCAAACACTTTTGAATAATCCTCAAACTGGTATGTATCGTAACAGCACAATGTCTCAGGTGCCCCCAGTATCCTTTCCAGGAACATCTCATTCAGTCGCATGTGGTGATTAAAGCCGATTTCTTTCGCCATTTCCTCGGTTGCACCCAATGTATAAATAAATCCTGTCGTAATTTTTCCTGGGAAGAGCGACCCGGGCGGATCGGTATATGTATAAAACGGGAAAAGCAAGCGCTCCATAAAGGATCTCATCTGCCCTGTAACAGTTCCGAAATAAAACGGCGCCCCGAAGATAATGACTTGAACATCTAAAACTGCCTGCAGCAAAGGGGTCAGATCATCCTTTACAGCACACCTGCCGTAGCTTTTTCCGCCGATTTTCTTGCAGGCAAAACAGCTTATGCACCCTTTATAGTTCAGATCGTACAGATTGACGAGATTGGTTTCAGCACCCTGCGATGAGGCCCCTTCCAAGGCTTTTTCCAGAAGCGTTGCCGTATTCCATTTCTTTCTTGGACTTCCATTGAATGCGATGACCTTCATACGATGAACCTCCTGATCATTGACAGCACACGGATGATCTTTCTTTTTGAATATTTTATAATATCAGCAAAATGCTGTATGTCAAAATAATTGATGGATGACGGGGCAATAATCAAGAATTGCGTTTCGGAAGGCAGGCACCGACAAGGCAATAAAAAACAGGCGCCGGGCGTGAGTGTCCGTATCTGCCTTTATTTTAATTGCCCATTGGATCCTTGTATCGATTGATGAGACGGCGCACTTTCTCGAAGGTCGGGTAGAAAATTTCGCGAACACCTCAGCAGATAAATGGGACCGTAGAATCGCAGGAAACGGAAAAAAGACAACGATAATTTTATCAAATTTTTGTCATTATCCATCAAATTCTTGTCCAATCATACAGTATGCATCGATTGCGCTGTCCATTCTACATTCAGATTAAATCGCCGGATGAACACGGAAGCGAGCCCACCAAAGCAATAAATGAAGTTGGTGAGCTACAAAAGCCACATATTTGGAAAGTTTGAAATCATTCCAAAGAAGAGCGCAATCGGCTCAGTTTTTGCATAAAAGGCATGTGAAGTATTGATGATCCAAAACCAATGTCATTGACTGAAAGCAATAATACCCTGCCGCCTTTTTTGAATATCCTCTTTTTTTCAAAGGGGGTTTTCTGAATCAACTCCTTGAGTCAATAGCATTGCATTTCCCTTAAGGAGTTAATGTTATGGCAAAGATTGTTTCGATGCAAAAGAAAGACAGCAACATTTTATCCGGACTGCCGCTGACTTCTTTTTTGAACATCCTTGAGCAGGATCAACAAACATGCTCTTTAATTGTCCGCACAGAGGACGGGAGCGGAGTTCTGTTTATTAAAGAGGGTGAGCTCATTGATGCGGAAGCGGGTGATAAAATTGGGGTTGAAGCGGCCAATATCATTCTGTCCTGGAAAGATACAACAATTGAAATGACCGATTCCGAAGAAAGGACTCGAAAGATCAACACGCCCTTATCGCAGGTGATGCTTCAGGCAACCGTAAATCAGGATGAAGCAAAGTTCAGCGCGCCACAGCAAGCCGCCGAATCCAAGCCGCAATCTCCCGAATCGGGGATACCCCGCCTGATAGAAAAGTTCCAATCCATTGCAGGCATTCATCACTACTATTTATTGAATCTTAAGGGAGAGATGATCACTCAGTCGAGCAAGAATTGGAAAATGGGGGATTTTATTGCCTACTGCCTTGTTACTGGCAGTCAGATCAGAAAAAATCTCAACGCCAAAGGGCCCAGCCGAATTCTTCTAACCCTGAAAACAGGCCATTCCCTGCTGATTTTCTCCGGCGCCGGCATGATTATCGGTCTGCAGCTTAATCAAAATGTTTCTGTAGACAATGTTCTCGAGCAACTGAACCCTGCTCTGAGGACAGGATAATCTCTGCCTGACGATGCTTTTTGCCTGACGTATTTTTCAGCGCATGGCAGTATCCGGACTATTTGCGAAGTCATCAAGGTTTATTAACCGTGTGAACAAAAAGGCGAAGACATCGAAAACGCCGCCCTCATCCGGCGCTAACGAGTCATGGGTGTATATATGAAAGATATTATTAATGAAATTGATGTATTGCCAGGTGTTGTCGGCTCCTGCCTCTTCATCAAGGAAAGAGGCCAAATTTGTTCGGGGCTGCCGCCTTTATTTACCGAAGAAACGGTTCTGAGCATTGTGAATCGAGTGACCCGGCTGGTTCAGATGGGCGGTATCGTTGATATGGATGTTCAGACCATAACCTTGCGGTTTGATATTTATACCATCATGACCATGATCGTCGACAGCGAAACACTGCTGTTGATTGCCTGCGAGGCGAGAAGCAACTGTTCTCTCGTTGCCACAACCCTTTCCATGCTGGCCGGGGAATTGCAAAGCAGGCTGAACAAAGAGTTTCCGCATAGTCCCGACATAAAAAAAATAGCCGATAAATCCGATGACGGGCAAGAGGCCGCAAAGACTGCATCCCTGCTCAAACAAGTGCGCGGAGCGCTTGCCTTTGTCGTCGGCCCGATGGCGGATATGGTTTTTGACGACAATGTGGCTCTTTGGACTCAAAAAGAATCCGCCAGTTCGTCCCGCCTTCCCGAACTGATAGAAATGGTCGCCGCTGAAATCGGCAGCGATTCGGCTACCGATTTCAAGGAAAAGGTCAATGTGATTCTTGAAAAAAATCGTCTGAAATCCCCGTCCATACAATAAGTTAGGTGTTTGCATCGAAAAAGGAACGATTATAAATGTTCAAGACCATGAAACTTCAATTTAAATTGGTTCTCTTCGGGTGTCTGATGGTTATAATTCCGCAGGCGGTCGTCGGCTTCATCACCTTTTATCAGAACAAATCGACTCTGAATCATACGGTCGCGGAGACGACACGTCTGGCATATGCCGATCTCGACTATAAACTGAAATCCCTTTACAGTTTGATTTCATCCCATCAGATTGTCATCGAGAAGG